>JAGAAF010000044.1 GCA_017615435.1 Bacteroidales bacterium | reverse complement strand
TTATAGAATTATGCTTCAACTTATTCTCGGTTATCTGGGCCTCGGACTCGTTCTGGCCCTTGCAGGTATCGGAAGCAGCATCGGCACGACGACTGCCGGCAACGCTGCAGAAGGCGCGCTCAAGAAGAAACCCGAAGGATCCGGAACCTATATGGTTCTTTCCGCTCTCCCTGCCACCCAGGGTATCTACGGCTTCGTGGCGTTCTTTATGCTTTTGAGCAAGATGAAGGAAGCCCCCGAAATGGGACTCGTCATCTTCGGAGTGGGAGCCTGCGTCGGACTCGTGTGTATGCTTTCAGCAATCCGTCAGGGCCAGGTCTGCGCCAACGGTATCGTGGGCGTAAGCCAGGGTCACGATGTGTTCACCAACACCCTTATCTACGCCGCTCTTCCTGAATTCTACGCCATCCTCGGACTCGTCGGAGCCCTTATGGTCTAAAATTTTTCAGGATTACAGAGTACGTTAATCTTCTGAGGAAGAACCTGAAGCTCGACGGGGAGGTTGCCGACAATCTCTCCGTCGAGTTCCATTATGTCGGCGGAGTCTTCGTCCAGAGGGACGACCTTGAAGTTCTTTCCGCGGACATATTTGATGACCTTCGACTTGTCGAGCGAGCTGCGCATCAGTCTGGGAACTTCAGGTATGAGTTTTGAGATGGGGGCTTTCGGGACTATGATGGCATCCAGAATGCCGTCAGTGGGGTCAGCGAGGTTGCACTGCTGCATACCGCCACCGCAATATGAACCGTTGCCGAAGGCTATGTCCAGGATGGGGCCTGAATAGACCTGGACGTCGTCGCAGTAGAAGGTGGCGTTGAACGCCTTGGCGTGCGCGAAGTTATAGATCAGCGAATTGAGGTAGATGCGGGAGCTTCGCATTCCCCTCTCCTTCTGCGCGTTGACGCGCTCGCACACGTGCGAGTCGAAGCCCAGACCGCCGATATTGGCCATATAGGCGACTTTGTCGCCGGCCAGGGTGACCCTGACAACATCCTCCTGCACGAATGAGCCCCGGGCCACATACTCCAGGACCTTTTCCACGTCGCGCTTGATGCCGAACGACTTGATCCAGTCGTTTCCGGAGCCGATGGGGGCCACGGCGAGATAGAACTCAGAAGGGTCCGTACCGCTGTCGGCGCACCAGCCGAGAACGCCGTCGAACACTTCGTGGATGGAGCCGTCGCCGCCGACCGCCATAATCTTGCGGTAGCCCATACGTGCCGCAAGAGCAGCCAGCTCTGTGGCGTGGTGCTTATGAGTCGTGTAATGTGTGTAATAAGGAACGCCCAGTTCTTTGAGCTTCTCCTCGGCGGGTACCCAGTAACGCATCGTCTTGCCTGATCCGGCGTGCGGATTGACGATGATGTACCATTCTTCTTTGATTCTGGCCATAGCCAAAGGTTTTGGTTTTGCTCTGCAAAGTTATTCATATTTTTGTTAAATTTGTGCCCTATGGGAAAGATAATAGCCATCGCAAATCAGAAGGGCGGAGTAGGCAAGACCACAACTGCCATCAACCTCGCCGCATCGCTTGCAATACTTGAGAAAAAGGTCCTCATCATAGACGCCGATACCCAGGCAAACACCACTTCCGGCCTCAATTATGATCCGGCCGCCGTGGAGGGCAAGACCCTTTACGAAGTGATGATAGGCCAAGTGAGCGCGGCCGAGACCGTCGTCCCCACGGAGATGGAGAATCTCAAGCTCATTCCCTCTCACATTAACCTTGTCGGCGCAGAGATCGAGATAATCGACCTCCCCGGCCGCGACCATATCCTCCGCAAGGCCCTGGAACCCATCAAGGACGATTATGATTTCATCATCATCGACTGCGCTCCCTCGCTCGGCCTCATCACGGTCGGCTGCCTCACCGCTGCGGACAGCGTAATAATCCCCGTGCAGCCGGAGTTCTTCGCCCTCGAGGGCATAGGCAAGCTCCTGCAAACCATCAGGCTCGTGCAGAACGGCAGCAACCCCAACCTCAACGTGGAGGGCTTCGTGATCACTATGTTCGACGGCAGGACTAAAGTCCACGCCCAGGTGGTGGCGCAGCTGCGCGACTACTTCAAGTCGATGGTCTTCAATACCATCATCCAGCGCAACATCCGCCTCTCCGAAGCTCCGTCGTACGGTAAACCCATCGTCCTTTACGATGTGGCCAGCACCGGCACTATGAATTACCTCAACCTCGCGAAGGAAGTTCTTGAACACAACAATCAGAGCATATGAGCCAGCCACCAAGAGGCCTCGGAAAGGGGCTTAGCGCCATCCTCGGCAATGTGCCGGGCGCAGACGAACTCCGCAAGCCCGCGGTAGAGACCGCAGTCCGTCCGGGCCGCAGCGCCGCCGACGTGCTGATGATTCCCCTCGGCGAGATAGAGCCCAACCCCTACCAGCCCCGCCAGACCTTCGACCGCGAAGAACTGGACGGACTTGCCGCATCCATCAAGACTCTCGGACTGATCTCCCCCATCACCGTCCGCCGCATTGCCGCAGACAAGTATCAGATCATCAGCGGCGAGCGCCGTTTCAGGGCCTGCCAGATGGCCGGTCTTACCGAAATTCCCGCCTATGTGCGCGAAGCCGATGACCAGGGTATGCTGGAGATGGCTATCGTGGAAAATATCCAGAGGGCCAATCTGGACCCCATCGAGGTGGCCCTGAGCTACCAGCGTCTGATGGACGAATGCAACCTGACTCAGGAAGCAATGGCGGAAAGGCTCGGCAAGAGCCGCCCTTCAGTGGCAAACCAGCTCAGGCTTCTGAAACTCCCCGTCAAGGTCCAGCACGACCTCAAGGTCGGCCAGATCAGCGTGGGCCACGCAAAGGTCCTGCTTGGGGTTGAAGACCCCGATATGCAGGTCAAACTCTGCGACCTTGTGATCAAGAACGGCCTCAACGTCCGTCAGCTCGAGCAAAAAGTTGCGGCTCTTGCAGCTGCGGGCGCGTCGAACGGTACGGTTTCTGCTGGTAAGAAGGTTGGAGAGGTGCCTCAGGCGCACAAGGATCTCTGCCGCGAGGTGGCCAAATACTTCAAGGGCGAGATCAGCGTAAGGCGCAGGCCGAACGGCAAGGGCACCCTAACGATTAATTTTTCGTCAGATTCGGAAATCAGCGGCTTCCTTGATGCTCTCAAGAAGTAGTACATATCTGATAGTTCTGCTGGCGGCGCTTCTGGTGCCGTCGATGCATTGCCGCGCCCAGTTCAAGAGCGAGGCTTTCTCGCAGAGTTTCAACGACGACACCGCGGCTCAGGCCGACAGCACGGACAAGATATTCTCCTTCAAGGACTACTGGAGAGGCCTCACGCATAAGCAGGAGACCGACTTGTTCACTATGTTCGAGGGCTCGTCCATCCTGGTCGGCGGCCTTCAGATTTACAACAAGGACTATTGGAAGCTCCCTATTGTCTACGGAGGCATCGCAGCCGGTGTCGGAGGCGGACTTTACCTAAAGAATCAGGGCGACCCGAATTACGTCTACTGCTTCGTGGGAGCGGGTCTCACATACTGGGGTGCGCTGATGGACGGAGTCATCAGCTATAAGCCCGACGACTACCCTTCTCCCGCCAAGGCCACCTTCTACTCTATGCTTGTCCCCGGCCTGGGGCAGATTTACAACCACGAAGTCTGGAAACTCCCCATCTATTGGGGCATCATACTCGGCGGACTGAATTATCACCTGATGTTCAAGGAGAACTATGAGCGCTGGCGCCGTATTTACAACAGCGAGGATACCACATACTTCTCGCTGGAGACGTCCAAGTACTACAAAAACATCTACCGCCGCTACCGCGACTACGGAACGCTGGTCATCGCACTCGGTTACGTTCTCCAGATAATCGACGCCAACGTCTTCGCCTATATGCACAACTTCGAAGTCACCGAAGACCTCGCGATCGACATCAGCCCGACCGTAATCTGCCCGAACAACAACTACGCCTTCACTCCCGGGGGTCCCTCCCCCGCGTTCGGGATGAGTGTCGGCTTCAGATTTTAGGCTTTACTCGTTTATTTTCGCCATCAGGGCGAGAACGCGGGCGCGGTTTTCCTCGATGGTATCTGCATCCGCCTGGACTTCGAAATACTTGCCCTGCTTCTTGTAATAGTCGATAAGGGGCTCGGTCTGGGCGTGATAGGTGTTGATCCTGTTCTGGATCACCACGTCGGAGGCGTCGTCGGCGCGGCCTTCGATGGCGGCGCGGCGCCTGATACGCTGGTGGACCATTTCGTCCGGAATCATCAGTGAGATAACGGCAGTGACGCTGTCACCTCTTTCGGCGAGCATCTTGTCGAGGTCGGCAGCCTGGCCGAGAGTTCTGGGGAAACCGTCGAGAAGGAAGCCTTCCACATCGGTAATTGAGTTGAAGCGTTTCTCTATCATCTTCTCCACGACATCATCGGGGACGAGATTACCGCCTTCGATAAGCTTCTGAGCCTGACGGCCGAGGCCTGTTCCGGCCGCGATCTCGGCTCTGAGAAGTTCGCCAGTGGAAAGGTGGCAGAGATTGTACTTGTCGCGCAGGGCGACGGCGTGTGTGCCTTTACCGGCTCCCGGAGGGCCGAACATAATGTAGTACTTCATATTAATCCTTGAGAACGTAAATGTCTTTTAAGTTGCGGCCGAGCTGGTCGTAGTCGAGGCCGAAGCCGAGGATGAAGCGGTTGGGCACTTCCATCGCGACATAGTCCAGCTTGAGGTTCTGCTTGTAGACATCCGGTTTGAGGAGCATAGTGCAGATCTCCACCTGCGCCGCTCCGCTTTCGCGTAGTCTCTTGTCCAGATAGACCATAGTCGCGCCGGTATCCACAATGTCTTCGCAGACTATTACCTTGCGGCCCATCACACTGCCGGTAATGCCCATAATTTCCTGGACGTGTCCTCCGGAACGAGTGCCGCTATAGGATGCTACCTTGATGGTCATAATCTCCATCGGAATCCTGACGCGCTTCATCAGTTCGGACGTGAACATAATCGAACCGTTCAGAACACAGAGAAGGATAATGGGTTCCTTTTCGTTTTTGTAGTTTTCGTTGATTTGATCAGCGACCTTGGAGATGGCCGCTTCCAGGTCTTCGTTGCTTATGTAAGGAACGAAAACCTTGTCGTGGACGGTAATGCTGCTTGACATTTGGAATTAATTTCAATCAAAGATAGGAAAATAAAACCGTGTTTGCTAACTTGCATCGACCAAATTTAGACTGTTATGAAACTTCTCCTTTTGGCGCTGGCTCTTTATGCCGGCGCAGATTATCTTGAATCGGCCGTAAGACTGTCGGGCGCCTCCTGCGCGGAGGACCTTTCCCAATCAGAAATCGAACGCTATGAAGCAATGGCGGAGCGTCCTATGGAACTTAACCGTCTGGGCCGGCGCGAACTGCTCGCAAGCGGACTGTTCTCTGCCTACCAGGTTGCCACTCTGATGGACTATATTGCAAACTACGGCGAAATTTGCTCGCTCGCGGAGCTGGGCGCGGTGGACGGGATAGGCCCGGAGCGGGCCCGGGATCTGGCGCCGTTCGTATCGCTGGAGCCGGCGGGGCCGGTC
>JAGAAF010000008.1 GCA_017615435.1 Bacteroidales bacterium | reverse complement strand
GTACGCTCCACAGTCCGCCCGTCGACGCAAAAGGGTGACCGCACGGTCACCCTTTTGTGGAGATGGGCGGACTCGAACCGCCGTCCAAACATAATACCCGGTAGCTTTCTACACGCTTATTCTTCCTTTGGTGTCGGCGACGGTATGCCGGAAGACGGGCTATGCCGACGCTTATCCTTTAAGTCTTTGCGGAGTTTAAAGGAGTCCCTCCGCGCATCCGGTCTTGATGATACCCCGTGTGCCAGAAAGGACCGGCCTGAATCCTGGCGGGATATACGTCAGTGCCGCAGCCTTGGCGGCTCTGATTAATGCTTGTCACTTGGTGACTTAGCAAGCGTATGAATAGTTGTAGTTGCCTACTATTGGTTGGAAACTGATATTAACGAGAGGGTCTCCGACTCTCGGCGTGCTTACTGCCGTCTACGATGCTGTCAAAACCAGAACATCCCCATAAGCGAAGCGCAGCCTAGCGGCGGCCTGCAGCCTTCAATGCCGCTTTTGACTGGCGCTTGACAGAATTCCTCCTTGCCATCTTGACTTTGGCTGTAGGACCTGCCTTCTTCATATTGAACATATAGTCTTCTTCGTCATCGGTGCCATCCCAGTATTCGCTGACATCCACCTCGACTTTGCCCGTGTAGGTCATAGTGACCCTTGCAGGATCGTAACCATACTCCTCATCTTCGTATCCGTCATCCCTGAAGGAGAGTTCGAAAGTATAATCGTCTCCTGACTTGGATATCTTAAGGCTTCCGGAGCAGGCCACATACCAGACCTCCTCTCCAAATCCGTAGAAAGTTCCGCACCACACTTCGTTCCATACATAAGGAGGAAGGAGCGAACCGGCTGCCGGATGATCGTCGAAGGAGGCGGGAATCACGAAATTGCCCGTAGGCAGATCAGCGATATTTGATGCTGCAGGAGCAACGATCTCCACCGACATCCACTCGTTATCGTTCTTGGAGTTGTAGAATTCAAGCTCCCAGTCATCTGTATCGTTGGGATCTGCAGGATCGTCCCAGGAACGGCCAAGATTATAGGCATAGGCGCAGTCCGCCTTGAAGTCGTAATCTCCATCCGGGCCTTCCCCGCTGCCATTGTTGGTGTTGCTGTAGTCGACAATAGGAAGAGAGCCCTTGTAAAGCCAGGAGAATGTATCTCCGTCGGACGTGAAGTCCACCTTGATTGTGTACTGGCCGCCATTTGACTCTACCTCGAGACGTGCGCTGTCCACAGCCAGATTCCAGTAGTTGGATGCATCCATCTCATCATAGAAGAAGGTGCAGGTCTCGTCATCCTCCGATTCGGGAGTGGGCATAATGCCGACCGAATTGTGGTTGGCGTTGGTGATTTCGTAAATGCCTGCGGGGAAAAGGGTGGGACCGCCTGCGGTCTCCGAGGTCAGGATATCGAGACTGAGTTTCTTTCCTCCGTGTACGAAATAACCATCTGCGTCAGTTTCACCTATCACAAAAACGAGGACGTAATCCAGGAAGTGGTTTCCAAGATAATCGCCGTAGTATGAGGCTGTTACCGAGAGACCGGGGGTCACTTCTTCAATAGGTTGTTCTTTACCGCCGGGGTCCTTGGGATCTTTCCGATCTTTGTCGCAAGCGGCGAACGCGAACATAGTGAGGGCGATCGCAGCAACTGCCTTAACAATAAACCTTGTGTTCATATGTGTAGTAAATTATTTTCCGTATTTAATGATTCATTTTCCGTGCCATTCGTTGCAAGGGAGCGCGAAGATAAGCATTTTTTACAAAAGTTCTGCGAAAATCTTGTCGTTTAGGAAAATAGGAGTATCTTTGCAGTCCCCAAAAGGGCGGTTAGCTCAGCTGGTTCAGAGCACATGCCTTACAAGCATGGGGTCGACGGTTCGAATCCGCCACCGCCCACGAAAAAAGCCTGGCAATCACCAGGCTTTTTCTTTTGGGCGGATTATTCTAATTCAGTTTATTCAGGTTCTTATTCTTGGCTTTGTTCCACATTCCGTAGACCTCGGAGACGTTACCTGCAGTTATGAAGCACTTGATGTTATGGACTCTTATGTGATTCATAAGCGCCGCGAACTCATCCTGGGAAAGAATGGCCTGAAGCTCTATATGATCCTGTCCGGAGAATCCTCCCCTCACCTGATAAATGCTGCAACCGCGCTTCATATCCTCTACGATGAATCTGCGTATCTCCTCGCTTTCGTCAGTCACCACACAGACGCGCTTTTTACGGTTGAGCGAGGCGGTGAAATAATCCACTGCAAGGCCGTTGATCCAGGTGCCGATAAGGCCGATGACCACCAGCTGGAAAGGATTGATGGCAAGAGCGGTAAGGCAGATGACAGCTCCTGCGATGGAAACTGACGCGCCTATATCGAAGTGAAGGTACTTGTTCAGGATCTTGGCGAGTATGTCCAGACCACCGGTCGATGCGTTGATATTGAATAGTATCGCCTGGCAGATGCTCAGCATAAGCACGAAGCACAGAAGATCGAACCAGGGATCGCCCATTACCGAAGTGCTGCCCTCGGCTATTATCTTCTGATACGGGAGTATCGCCTCCCAAAGATCCATAAGCGGACCGAGTATCAGGGCGGTGTAGACAGTCTTGATGCCGAACTCCTTCCCTATCAGGACATAAGCCAGCACAAGCAGTATGGCGTTGATCGCCACGACAACCCAGGAGACCTTGATCGCTATGCCCATATTCTCGAAAATGCCGGCGATAACGATGGAGAGACCGGAGATACTGCCGATTACAAGCTTGCTCGGGACGAGGAAATAGTAGACTGCAGCCGCACCTACCATCATACCGACCGTCATAATAATAAGCTCTTTCCAGAACTTTCCGGAACCAAGCGCATTCAGAATGGTCTTGAACATAAGTTTTAGTGAAACAACATACAAATATAATCATTAATTGCCGGACATTAGTTACATTTGCGAAGTAAAATGAACACTAGAACCATCATTCTGTCAGCATTCCTGCTTCTGGCATCACTGACCGCCCGTGCAGAGGTGGATACGCTCTATTTCGACGCCCGCGCCGCCTACAACGAAGCCGTGAAGGGCGGCAGGTACACCGGCCGTTTTCTCGGCGACCACCTCAATCTGAACATCTACGGCACTATGACCGACAAGATCGGCTTCCGCATCAGGCACCGCTTGAACGTGGCCCCGACTGCTGCTGACCCGCTCCGCGCTACGGACTGGGCTGCCCTCATCTGGCGCCCGGCGGAGAAATGGACCGTTACCGCAGGAAAGCAGGCCATCCTCGTTGGAGGCTATGAATACGACTCAGTGCCTATCGACGTCTACTTCTACAGCAATTTCTGCAACAATCTTCCGCAAGGTTATGCCGTCGGCCTTATGGCCAATTATGAAATCACTGCCGGACAGTCGATGACCTTCCAGGCCATAAACTCTCCCCTTTCCTTCGGTTTCAGCGACACCTTCGCCTACAACCTCGCCTGGCAGGGTCATATCACCCCGTGGTGGCATACGATCTGGACAGTCAACGCGGTCGAAGACAACTACCGCCGCTTCATAGGCTATGCCGCCCTCGGCAACCATCTGGTCCTCGGAAACGTGGCCATAGACCTTGACCTTATCGACAGGGCCAACCTGCATCAGAGCGACCTCTTCTCCGACTACACCTTCATCACCAAGGTCATCTGGAGCGTCGGAAAATGGAACTACTGCGGCAAGATAGGCTTCGAGCGCAACGACGCCGCGAACGTGGATGCCGATGGAATCGCCTACGACACCGTTATGGCCCCCGGTTACGATTACCTTTACGGCGGACTGGGAATCGAATACTTCCCCTACGGCGACAACAAACTACGCCTGCACGCCATCTGGTTCAGGGACAGCGACAACCACGACAACAACTTCCAAATCGGCGTTACCTGGAGGTTCGATCTGATCAAAAAGTAAATAAGTATCCAACGCCCAATCCGAGATAGGGATATTGGGTGATGGTGATAGTCTGCAGTTTTCCGAGAGTGCGGGAGTAGTCGATATCCTTGTCGATCAGATAATCGTAGTGCACGAAAAACTCGATTGCGTGCTGGAGATTGAACCTGTACTCTGTTCCCGCCTGGAAACGCACCCTGTTCATATAGAAGTCGTTATGACCGTCGAATGAGTAGTTGATCTCATCGTCGGACACCCAGTTTGCTCCGTTGAGGAAGAACCTCAGTTCAGCCTGAGCATAGGGAGTGAACCTGGAATGGATGGGCTTGTAGGACGCCTTTGCGCGGGCCTTGAACACTAATTTCGTGCGCGGAGTTTGATACGTGTTCAGATTCTCCTTCACACGGTAGGTCGCCTGGAAGGTTTCCCTGAACGAGAAATGGAACTGTTCCCATTTGTAGGACTCGCCGAGGCTGAGCGAGGCTCTGTGGCGCCAGTCCAGTCCGGAGGACTTGCTCACACCGATCGCGCTGTAAGCCAGTCCGACCTTCATAAAATTATTGATCTTGTACGTGCCTCCAATTGTGGTAGTGGTCTTGTCGAAGTTGAAGGAGGGACCCAGGCGCACCTCTTCAGAGGCCAGTACGTGGATGCCCTGAGACACCTTCCAGTTGGCCTTGGCCGAATAGCGGGTGCCGAACTGCTCCGGGTCGCTGTCCGCAAACGCCAGGCTTAATGGGAACATCGCCAACGCGGCGATAAGCAATATCCTTTTCATATTACCTGCTCTCCTGAAAGTCCTTGGGGTTGCGGAGCGAATCGATGCTGTTGTCCTCGCCGGGAGCGAGCATATACGTAACCTTGATCCACGCGCAGTCGCGTATGAAATCAACCTGACCGATTTCAAGGTTCTTCACCTTGAGACCGGAGCGTTTCTCGAGGTCCGCGACCAGTTCAGCCCTCTTCTCGGGGACGATAAGGTCTATCCTGTCGTAGATGACCAGCTTGGTGCTGGTGCGTCCCCTCATCATCTTGGCATTCTCAAGTCCGAAAATGAGCAGCACCACCAGCAGGTTCGCGGTAACTATCTCAAGGATGGGCATATCCGCGCCCACGCCGTTGACCACCGACAGCGCAATTATGATGAACAGATAGGTCATCTCACGCACAGGAACCGCTTCCGTGCGGTAGCGTATCATTCCGAAGATGGCGAACAGACCGAGAGTGAAACCTATCTGCAGGCTGAGGTTGTTCATCACGAACAACAGAAGGAACATAGCTGAGGAGAATACCAGGAAGGTAAAGTAATAGTCGCTTCTGCCGTTTTTGCGGAAATACAGGAAATGCACTATCAGCCAGCTCACGAGGAGGTTGAAGAGGAAGCGCTCGAGCAGTTTGAGTATACTCTCCCACACCCCCGCCATCGACGAGCGTATCTTGTACTCGCCCGTGGCTTCGTCCACATCCACCTGATAGCCGTTTTCCTGCGCTATCGTCGGGTCGAACTCGGGGAATTCCTCCGAAGTGAGATCGTCGGCGGGAAGGAGCTGAACGGTCCCCTGCGGCTGAGCATCGGCCGCCGCGGCCCCGATAACCAGCGCCAGTCCGACAGCCAGTGTCCTAAGAATTGCTTTCATATCTGTCTATTTTATCGTTTATAATCTTTTCGACCATCCTGAGCTTTTCCTTGAAGCGGTTGCTTCTTGCTCTGGGATCGGTGAGCATAACGCCCATACAGTATTTGCTTATGCGGAAAGGGTGTACCCTGTGTTCGAGCAGTATCCCCTTCATCTGGGAAGACTCCCTTCCGTCCTGTTTGAGCTCTATTATCACCGCGTCTTTCAAGCCGGCGTCGCGTCCGGACGAGAAGTTGTGGAAACGTAGGTTCATATCTATCGTGAGCCTCTCTGTCTTCGCTGCGTTCACAAGGGTAATCCTGTTGAACTCGGTGGTACATTCCGGGAAAATGCCGTCGGCCTTGAACCACGATTTCTCGGCCAGAAACTGGGCGGCAGCGGCATCGCGGGAAAAATCCATCCTTTCCTCGACGGGAATAGGGATTCTCTTCTTTTTGGTCCTGCCGTTGTTCTGCTTACGCTTCACCTCGAGATAAGTGTCTCCCGATATCAGGTAGGTCCTTACGCGAATCTTCTGGCGCGTCTTTCTGCCCGTTTCGTGGGCAGTGTACATAAACAGGTCAGGAGTGTCGTAATAAACTGAATAGTAAGCGGTTACCGCTTCCCCTTCGATCTTGCACACGCGGTAACCCCGGTCGGCGGCGGAGTCAAGGACACTCAGCAGTGTGCTCTCGTTCGTGACGAATTTGGTGTCGATCCTGTTCATCAGCTTGATCGCATCCATCTCGTCCAGAGAGATTTCACCCATCCTTTTCCAGACGGGCAGTTTGCTGAAGTCCACGCCGGGCATAAAAACTACTCTGAAGAATACTCGAAGACCTTGATGGTCATAAGGCGGCCGTTGGGAGAGTAGTTATACTGCTTTTTCCTCGTTCCGTCCTCATCATACTCATACTTGCGGATAAGGACAGGCCTGTTCTTCGCGTTGTACTTGGTCTCCTTGGCGATCTTGTCCACGACCGGATCGTACTCGTAGACCTCCCTCCACGCCATTCCGTACTGGTTGTACTCGATCTCCTCCACCTTGCGGCCGAACTCGTCATACTTGGTTACCCTGTCCAGCCACTTTGTCTTGGACTTCGCGTCCGTATTCCATTCTTTGATGACCAGATTCTTGCGCGCTTCCCTCTTCGCGAGGGTGGCGGCGTCAAGTCTGCTTTGCGCGAAAGACACGCCTGAAAAAGCAGCCAGGAGTATCAGCGCCGATATAATAAAACGTTTCATATTCGAAAGAAGATTCAAAATCTATACCTCTCCCTTCAAGTTCGCTCCAAGGTGCTTCTTGATGTCATTGTCGGACATACCCGACCCCAGAAGATGGAAGAGTTTGGCAAGCATTGCTTCAGTGGTAATATCAGCCCCCGAGATCACTCCGGCATCCTTCATCTGCTTGCCCGTGGCGTACAGGTCCATATCCACTTTCCCCGCCGCGCACTGCGTCACGTTCATCAGTATCTTCGATTCGGCCGCCTCGCGGACAAGATCCAGAAACCACGGTGCCGACGGCGCGTTGCCCGAGCCGTAGGTCTCTATGATTACCGCCCTCGTTTCCGGGCCGAGGAGGATGTTGCGCACGACCTGAGGAGTGATGCCGGGATGGATTTTCAGGATCGACACGCGGGTATCCAGTCCCAGTGACACCACCAGCGGAAGGCCGTTCCACTTGCGGATAATAAGGTCGTTGTACCGGATGTTGATGCCAGTCTCGGCGAGCGGCTCGAGATTCGGCGAACGGAAGGCTTCGAAACTCTCGGCGCTGACTTTGGTGGTCCGGTTGCCGCGCATAAGCCGCGAGCCGAAGTAGATCGCCACCTCGGGGACTCTGGCGCTGCCGTCGGGATTCTTTGCAGCCGCTATCTCCACAGCCGACACGAGGTTCTCCTTGCCGTCCGTACGGGGTGCGCCCACGGGGAGCTGACTGCCGGTGAAGATGACCGGTTTGCCGAGATTGTGCAGCATAAAACTCAGCGCGGACGCGGAATACGACATAGTATCTGTGCCGTGAAGCACCACGAAACCGTCGTAGCGGTCGTAATTGTCCCTTATGGTCACGGCCATTTTCTTCCACATCTCCGGGTCGATGTCCGAAGAGTCGATCAAAGGATCGAAAGAGTAAGAATCGATGGTGCCGGCGAACTTCTTGAGCTCTGGCACTTCCCCAAGTATCTGGTCGAAATCGAAGGGACGCAGCGCCCCCACCTGCGGATCCATCTTCATTCCGATGGTCCCGCCCGTGTAGATAATGAGTACCGAAGTATTATTCATTGCCCACTTCTTTAAGCCCCATTTCAGCGGCCTTGACCCTCATAAAGGCGTCCGCCTGCTCGAAATTGTTTTCTATAACTCCGTCCAGGATAGCCTCCTTGACGGCTTCCTTAAGAACACCGATGGTATTGCAGGGATCGAGGCCGTAGACCTCCATCACGTGCTCGCCCGTAATCGGGTTCTTGAAATTCCTGATTTTGTCCTTCTCCTCCACCTCCACGAGCTTGTTCTCCACCAGCGAGAAATTGGACTGGATTCTCGCGACCTTGGCGGGATTCTTCGATGTGACGTCCGCCCTGCAGAGTATCATCAGGTCCTCTATATCCTCTCCCGCATCGAAAAGCAGACGCCTTACGGCGGAATCGGTCACGCCGTCGTCCACAAGCGCTATCGGGCGGAGGTGCAGCCACACCAGCTTCTTCACGTACTTCATCGCGTCGATCGGGAGCTTGAGGCGCTCGAATATCTTCGGCACCATACGCGAGCCTATCAGGTCGTGACCGTGGAAGGTCCATCCCGTGGACGGGTCGAAACGCTTGGAGGCAGGCTTGCCTATATCGTGCAGCAGCGCGGCCCAGCGCAGCCAGAGTTTCGGCTCAGGACCGTCCGTCGCGGCCACATTGTCCAGCACCATCAACGTGTGCGAGAAGTTCTCCTTGTGGCCTTTGCCTTCCTGGGTCTCCACGCCCTTGAGGGCGCACAGTTCGGGCAGGATACGCTGAAGCAGGCCTGTCTGCTCCATCAGCTCGAAGGCCATAGAAGGCCTGAGCGTGACCAGCATCTTGTTCAGTTCTTCCGTTATACGTTCCACGGACAGTATGCTCAACCTGTCGGCCATACGGCGCATCGATTCGAGTGATTCCGGGACTATAGTGAAGGTCTGTCCGGGATTCGAGAGCTTGGTCGCGAAACGCACGGCCCTGAGCATACGCAGAGGATCGTCCGAGTAAGTCGTGTCAGGATCCAGCGGGGTCCTGATTATCCCGGCCGCCAGGTCTTTGATGCCTCCAAACGGGTCCACGAGCTCGCCGAAAGAATCTTTCTGAAGCGAAAATGCCATCGCGTTGATGGTGAAATCGCGCCTCTCCTGATCGTCCTGAAGGGTACCGTTTTCCACTATCGGCTTGCGTGATTCACGGCGGTAAGATTCCTTGCGCGCACCCACGAACTCGATTTCGTCGCCCTCGTAATGCAGCATCGCAGTGCCGAAATTCTTGAAATACGACACATACGAATGGGTCTTCTCGCCGACCGCGCGGGCGAACTCTATCCCGCTGCCTTCCACGACTATGTCTATGTCGCAGGAAGGACGTCCGAGGAAACAGTCGCGCACATATCCCCCGATTACGAAGGCACGCACGCCGCGCTCCTCCGCGACGTCGCTGACGAGGCGGAAGATCTTGCGGTCCAGGTACTGCGGCACTATCGTGGGCATAGCATCTCTTCGAATGTGGGCACTGAGGACAGGCGGACAAAACGCTCGCCTTCCCTGCCGTAAAGATAAGTATTATTTCCGTTAGTGAGGAAAATGAACCTTACGTCCAGCACCGCGTTGTAACGCATAGCCTGACGCACCACTTCCTCCGTGATTTCCACCTCCGGGCGCTTGCATTCGACAACCCCGAGCGGCTTGCCTTCCCGCGAGAAAAGCACTATGTCCGCCCTGTACTGTTTTTTACCGAATTCAAACGCGACCTCGCTGCCCATCATATGCTCCGGCACTCCGAAAGAGTCACGCAGGACGCCGATGAACCACTGGCGCACCTGCTCCTCAGGAGTAAGTGCGACCATTTTGCGCCTCAACGGGTCCCATATCTGCTTCATACGCACAAATTTAATCCATTTTTGTTATATTTGCTCTACTATGCTGAAAACAGAGTTCCACGGCAGCGCACTGTCTTTCGAAGACCAGATACGGCTACTCAAAAGCCAGGGTCTCATCATCAAGGATGAGAAGAAAGCCCTGCGCGTCCTGCAGAACATCAGCTACTCCCGTTTCAAGAGCTACCTCGTGCCATTTATGGCCGAACGTGCCAACCATCGCTTCAAGGAAGGCGCGACTATGGAGCAGGCCTACGCACTCTACGGCTTCGACAGGCGTCTGCGCGAGCTTATCTTCCACGAAATGGAGAAGATCGAGATCTCCATCCGCGCCAAGATGGCTTACTCCTCTTCGTCGGACGACTCCGGCTACTGGTATATGAACCCGGACTATTTCCGCAGCAAGGGCGAGCACCGCGAGATAATGCGCCACCTCACCTCCGAGGTCCAGCGCTCGGATAACGACGCCATCAAGCGTTTCTACCAAAAGTACTCCAATCCCCTTCCGCCGTGCTGGCTCGCCCTCGAGGCGACCAGTATGGGCACACTCGCGAGTTTGTACGCAGCAATGAAACCCGGCCCGCTCAGAGTGAAGATAGCGGTCAATTACGGAGTTCCCGACGACGTTTTCATCTCCTGGCTGCACCATCTGGTGTACATCAGGAATATGTGCGCGCACCATAACCGTCTCTGGAACAAGACCCTCAGCGTGCCCGCTCTGGTTCCCGACACTCACAGAGGCCTGTTTCCCGAGCAACTTCCGGACGCATCCGAGCACGTTTACCTGACACTCTGCATCATCAAATACCTGCAGAACACGGTAAAACCCGAAAATACTTTCACTCAGCGCCTCAAGACGCTTGTCCACAATTACCCCGTCGCCGATCCCGCTTTGATGGGTTTCCCCGAGAACTGGGAGGAAGACCCATTCTGGCAATGACGGACCCCGTGAAGAAATACCT
Source organism: Bacteroidales bacterium (assembly GCA_017615435.1). Next base: position 11,632 of record JAGAAF010000008.1, on the reverse strand, counting down.
TGCCTACGTCAGCGGAGTGAAGCGATACTCATCCCGTACGCAGGCCGTGTACCGCGAGATCCTGGAGCAATTCGGCGCTTTCGCAGCCCCGGAAGACATAGTCGAATCGCTGAATACTTCCGTCCTGCGCAGCTACGAAGTGTGGCTTATGGACGAAAAGGGAGTGGGCGCACGTACGGTGGGTCTGCATCTCAGCGTGCTCAGCGGCTTCTGCCGTTGGCTTGTGGCCCAGGGGGCCATAGACACGAATCCGGTCCGCACGCTGCCCCGCCCGAAGGTGGAAAAACGTCTGCCTGTCTTCTACCGCGAAGAAAGTATGGACGATTATTTCGAGCAGACGGCCCTCTACGGAAGCGACGAAGTGCTACGGCTCTTCAGCGGCAAACCGGGCGATAAAGGCGACGCGCAGCTCTACACCCGCGTGCTCCAGCGCCTGATCATCAGCCTGCTCTACGGCACCGGGATGCGACGCTCCGAACTGATCGGGCTCAAGCGTCGCTCTTACGATTCCTCGCGCCGCGTAATGCACGTCCTCGGAAAGGGCGACAAGATGAGAGAAATACCCCTCACGCAGACAATTTGTGAGGAGATTTTACTATATTTACGTGCGATTGACAAGATGGGCATACAGGTCGGCGGAGCGGACTCTCCCCTGCTTGTGACGAAGGCCGGAGGAAGGCTGTATCCAGTGTTCGTGGACAGAGCCGTGAAGGAAGAATTGGGTACCGTGCCGGACATCACGGCAAGGAAGTCGCCACACGTGCTGAGGCATACTCTCGCCACAGAACTGCTGGACGAAGGAACTGACATCAACAGCATCAAGGAACTGCTGGGTCACTCCTCGCTCGCCGCGACCCAGGTCTATACCCACAACTCGATCGAAAAACTTAAAAAAGTGTACAACAGCGCGCATCCCAGAGCCGCGAAGAAATAACCGATGCCTGTACTCAAGAAAATAGTGGTTAGGAACTGGAGGAACATAAACCTCCAGGAATTGGAGTTTTCCCCCAACCTCAACTGCCTGAGCGGAGGCAACGGCGAGGGTAAGACCAATCTGCTGGATGCCATCTATTACCTCTCGATGACCAAGAGCGCTTTCGGCGCTTCTGACAAGTATAACTTTACTCACGGCACATCCTTTTTCGAACTGGCGGGCACTTACGAGATGCACGACGGGCTCCAGGCCCGCTTCGGCATCAAGACCTCCGAAGGAGAAGAGAAGAAAGTAACCCGCGACGGCAAGCCTTACGAGAAGATAAGCGACCACATCGGCGTGCTGCCGATAGTGATGGTCTGCCCCGGCGATTCTTCGCTGGTGAGCGACTCCTCCGACGAGCGCAGACGCTTCTCCAATGCAGTCCTATCCCAGATAGACCGCGAGTTCCTTGCGGATATGCAGCGCTACAACAAGCTTATCCAGACCCGCAACGTGGTTCTGAAAGGCGGCTGCGACGACAGCATCCTTGACACCATAGACACACGCCTCGCCGAATGGGGCACGCGCATCTTCCAGAAACGCAAGGCCTTCGTGGAAGCGATAGAGCCCCAGGTCGGGAAGTTCTACGCTATGCTCTCCGGCGGCCGCGAGTCTGTGGGAATCCGATACCGCTCCGACCTCGACAAAGGTTCGCTCTACGATCTGTTGAAGGAGAACCTCGCCAAAGACAGGCTGCTCGGATTTACGAGCTGCGGCATCCAGCGCGACGACCTCGTCTTCACTATGGACGGGGATCCCATCCGCAAGGTGGGTTCGCAGGGCCAGCAGAAATCCTTCCTCATTTCCCTGAAGTTCGCCCAGTACGAGATAATGAAGGAAAAGTACGGCTTCGCGCCTATGCTGCTTCTGGACGATCTGTTCGACAAACTGGACTTCGACCGCACGAGGAACCTTCTGGAGATGGTCGCAAGCAAGGACTTCGGCCAGATATTCATTACTGACACGGACAAATCCCGCCTCGAGACCATCATAGCCGGAATCACGGAGGAGAGCACTTTCTACCAGACGAGCGGAGGCGTCTTCACCCTTCAATGAAAGTCCAGAGAAAAACAGCCGAAGGGATGGACAGCCTGATGATACGCTACGTCAAGGCTATGGGGATCAGCGCGGCGCACAACAGCCACCGTATATTCCTCGCCTGGGACGCAGCCTCCGGAGCGGCTGACAACACCATCAAGAGATATTTCAAGGATGGCGTCCTCTCGATAACCCTCAACTCTTCTGTGGTCCGCAGCATTCTGTATATGCAGTCGGACCTGCTGATAGCGAAGATCAACTCCATACTTGACGAAGACGAACTCTTCATCAAGGACAGTCCGAAACTCAAGAAAGTCGAAAAACTCATTCTGAAATGAAGCTGGTCATCGAGAAATCCATCCCGTTTATCGAAGGCGTCTTCGAGCCCTACGGCGAAGTAGTCTACCTCGACGGCGCGGAGATTTCGCACAACGACCTTCTCAACGTGGACGGCCTCATCATACGCACCCGCACTAAATGCAACGCCGCCCTCCTGGACGGCACCAACGTGAAGATGATCGCGACCGCCGCCATAGGCTCCGACCACATCGACCTCTCCTACTGCAAGGAGCACGGAATCAACACCTCCAGGGCCGCCGGCTGCAACGCCGGAGCCGTTATGAACTATGTCCTGTCCGCTATGTTCGGCTGTGCGGCGCGCAAAAGCCGCAACATTATGGGCGCCACGATAGGAATAATAGGCTGCGGCAACTGCGGAAGCGCAGTGGAAAGCGCAGTCCGCAAGCTAGGTTTCAAGGTGCTGATATACGATCCTCCAAGGGAAGAAGCCGAGGGCCCGTCACAATTCTGTTCGCTGGACTATCTGCTTGCCAACTCCGACATAGTCACGCTCCACGTCCCGCTGACCGACGCGACACGCAGGATGTGCAATGATTCGTTCTTCGCGAAGATGCGCCACGACGCTATGCTCATCAACACCGCCCGCGGCGAGATAGTGGACGAAGAGGCCCTTTTCAGGGCCCTGCCGAAACTCGATTCGGTGGTGATAGACACCTGGAACGGCGAGCCGGACGTAAACCCGAAGCTGGTGGAGGAAGTGGATATCGCCACACCCCACATCGCAGGCTACTCCTACCAGGGCAAGCTGGGCGGCACCCGTATGGCCGTGCGCTCCACCGCCCGTTATTTCGGCATAACCGAGCTGTTCGACTTCGTACCCGTCCCGGACATCGAGGGTATGGACTCCGTGAAACTGAATATGACCGGAATGAGCCAGGGACAGATGACGAGTACCTTCCAGTACAATTACCCCGTGTTCACGGACGATTTCCTCTTCCGGATGAACCCGGCCGATTTCAAGGCCCTCCGAAGGGACTACAAATACCGCAGAGAATTTTTTATAGAATAACCGCATATGACACAGAAAGAACAAATCGAAAGATTCAAGGAAGGTTTCCCCTCCCTGAAGATCGTTGCCGCCGCCACCGTGGGCCGCGGAATTGTAAGGCTTGACGAAAAGCAGCTCAAGGAAGCTTCGGACTACTGCGACACGGCAGAGGTCGCGGGCAAATGCAAGTTCGTGCCGGCATCCGGTGCCGCGTCCCGTATGTTCAAAGATGTCTTCGCGCACAAGCCGGAGACCATCGAAAAACTGGCGGACAACATCGAAAAGTTCGCGTTCTACGACCCGGCCGTCTTCGGCAAGGCCCCCTACGATCCCGTGAAGACGGCCGACGCTATGCTTGAAGACAGCGGTCTGGGCTACGGCAGCAAACCGAAGGGTGTGCTGAAGTTCCACCGCTACCCGAAAGAGGCCCGTACCGCGTTCGCCGAGCATCTTGTCGAAGGGCAGGAGTATATGCGCAATGCGGACGGCACCGTAAATCTCACCTTCACCATCTCCCCCGAGCATCAGGGGCTGTTTGAGGCCGCGCTCGCTGAAGTGAAGGACGAATACGAGAAGCGTTACGGCGTTAAATATAATATAAGGTTCACCTATCAGGACAAGAAGACAGACACGATAGCCGTGACCCCGGACAATAAGCCGTTCCTGAAGGAAGACGGAACCGTCCTCACCCGCCCCGCCGGCCACGGCGCCCTCATCCACAATCTGGGCGACGTGAAGGAAGAGCTCGTGAGCATCAAGAATATCGACAACGTGGCTGTGGAAAGGCTCCTGCCCACTACCGCACTGTATAAGAAGGCCCTTATGGGACGCGCGCTCCAGCTGCGCGACCGCGTACGCGGCTTGATCCTGGAGTTCGACCAGCTTTCCGGAATAGTCCCTGCACCCTACCAGCCCGATCTGGCAGGTTATCTCCCGGTCTATGACGACCGCTTCGGCACAGAAGAAATGCAGGCCCTCTGCGAAGAGATAGAGAAGTTCCTCCTCGAGGAATTCTGCATCGAAATGCCCAAGTTCAAGACCTGCAAGGAGCGGGCCCTGGCCCTGCGCGCCAAGCTCGACCGGCCCCTCCGCGTCTGCGGAATGGTCCGGAACGAAGGCGAGCCGGGCGGCGGCCCGTTCATCATCAAGGAGAAGGACGGCAGCACTTCGCTCCAGATCCTCGAGAGCGTGCAGATCAGCGATCCTTCACTGATGAAGGAAGCGACCCACTTCAACCCCGTGGATCTGGTCTGCTGCCTGCGCAACTTCCGCGGCGAGAAGTTCAACCTCCTCGAGCACGTGGATCCCGAAACAGGATTCATCAGTTCCAAGAGCTACCAGGGCCGCGAACTGAAGGCCCTCGAGCTCCCCGGACTCTGGAACGGAGCAATGTCCGACTGGCTTACATCCTTCGTGGAAGTGCCTGTCGAGACATTCAACCCCGTCAAAGTCGTCCTCGACCTCCTCAAACCCGCACATCAGAATTAGATAACTATTTATTGTCAATTTATATGCTTTTGATTATCTTTGCGCGCGTTTTTTAAGCAGCAAAGATTAAATCGTAACATTTACAATATGCAGAACAAACTCCAAGAACTCACCGACAAGCTTTATCAGGACGGTCTTGCGAAGGGCAAGGAAGAGGGCGACAAGTACCTCGCGGATGCCCGCGCAGAAGCTGAGAAGATAGTCGCAGAGGCAAAAGCCCAGGCCGCGAAGATAGTGGCCAAGGCCGAAAAGGACGCGGCGGACCTCGCAGCGAAAGCGCAGTCCGACGTCAAGATGGCTTCCGAGCAGGCTCTTCAGGCCACCCGCAGGGACATAGAGAACATCCTTACCGACTCGGTCGTGAAGGCCGGCACGGTGAAGGCTCTCTCCGAGACCGATTTCCTCAAGGAGATCATCCTCGCAGTGGCGAAGAACTTCAGCGCCCAGGAAAGCGCCGACCTCGAGGTCGTACTGCCCGAGTCTCTCCGCAAGGAACTCGGCCCCTGGGTCGAGGCCAACCTCGCGAAGACCCTGGGCGGCGGCGTAAAGGCGAACTTCTCAAAGAAGATCGCCGGAGGCTTCACCATCGGTCCTGCCGACGGCAGCTGGTTCGTAAGCCTCACCGACGACACCTTCGTGGCCCTCATCAGCGAATATCTCCGCCCGGTAACCAAAAAGCTTCTCTTCGGTGAATAATTACGAGTACATAGTAGCCAGTCTCCCGGTGATCACAAGCGATTTCCGGGGAGATTTGGACTACGCAGGAGTGATCGCGGAAATCCGCAGCCAGCTTTCCAAAAAGGACGAGGCCATACTCGACACCCTTCTGGACGGCTTCGATGCGGACAAACTGGATGCCGAATTCTACCGCAAGGCGCTTTCCAGCCCCGACAAGTTCATCCGGGACTATTTCACCTATGACCTCGACGTGCGCAACACCCGCGTGGAGTTCCTCAACAAAGCCCTCGGCAGACCCGAAGGGATGGACATTATGGTTCTCGACGAAGAAGCCGAGCCCGTGGAGTTCGAGGGACGCAGGCAGGTGATGTCAGTGCTCGAGGGGAGCGACATTCTCGAAAGGGAACGCGGGCTGGACAACCTTATGTGGGAGAAGATAGACGAGATAGTGGGCCTTCAGGTCTTCACTCTCGACGCCATCCTCGGCTTCGCGGCCAAACTCCAGATAATCGCCCGCTGGCTCAAACTCGACCCCGAGACGGGACGCGAGCTCTTCCGCAAGCTGGTGGACGAAATCAGAAACAATAAAAATTCAATAAATAATGAGTACAACAGGTAAAGTAACGGGCATTGTGTCCAACCTGGTGACTGTGCAGGTGGACGGTCCTGTGGCTGAGAACGAACTCTGCCACATCGACCTCAAGGGCACCAAGCTCCTTGCCGAAGTCATCAAGGTCGGCGGCGACAAAGCTTCCGTTCAGGTATTCGAAAGCACGCGCGGCCTCAAGTGCGGCGACTCCGTGGAGTTCCTCGGCAGGATGCTCGAGGTCCAACTCGGCCCGGGCCTTCTGTCCAGTTCCTACGACGGACTGCAGAACAACCTCGCCACGATGGAGGGCGTTTTCCTCAAGCGAGGCGAGTACACTGCCCCTCTGGACCACACCAAGCTCTGGGATTTCACTCCCGAGGCAAAGGTGGGCGACAAAGTGCAGGCCGCAAGCTGGCTGGGCGAAGTGAAGGAAAGCTGGCTGCCCCACAAAATAATGGTTCCATTCTCCTTCAAGGGAGAATACACCGTCAAGAGCATCAAGGAAGCCGGACAGTATAACATCGACACCGTGATCGCGGTCCTCACAGCCGAAAACGGCGAGGACGTGGATGTCACTATGGTTCAGAAATGGCCTGTGAAGGTGGCGGTCAAAGGTTACAAGGAGAAACCGCGTCCCCAGAGGATTATGGAGACGGGTATCCGTATGTTCGATACCTTCGATCCCATCGCGGAAGGCGGTACCGGCTTCATCCCCGGCCCGTTCGGCTGCGGAAAGACGGTCCTTCAGCACGCTATCGCCAAGCAGGGCGAGGCCGACGTTATCGTGATGGCAGCCTGCGGCGAGCGCGCAAACGAGGTCGTGGAAATCTTCACCGAGTTCCCCGAACTGATCGACCCGCACACCGGACGCAACCTGATGGAGCGTACTACCATCATCTGCAACACTTCGAATATGCCTGTCGCAGCCCGCGAGGCTTCCGTCTACACGGCTATGACCATCTGCGAGTACTACCGTGCGATGGGTCTGAAGTGCCTCCTGCTTGCGGACTCCACCTCCCGCTGGGCCCAGGCTCTGCGTGAGATGAGCAACCGTATGGAGGAGCTCCCGGGCCAGGACGCTTTCCCCGTGGACCTTTCCGCTATCATCTCGAACTTCTATGCCCGCGCCGGTATGGTCGTTCTGAACAACGGCAAGACCGGAGCGGTCACCTTCATAGGCACCGTCTCCCCTGCCGGCGGTAACCTTAAGGAACCCGTCACCGAGAGCACGAAGAAAGCAGCACGCTGCTTCTACGCCCTCGAGCAGAGCCGCGCGGACCAGAAGCGCTACCCTGCCGTGAACCCTATCGACTCTTACTCCAAGTATCTCGAATATCCCGAGATCATCGCCTATCTCGACGAAAAGGTGGAGAAAGGCTGGGTGGACCTGGTAATCAAGGCCAAGAACACCGTGCGCAGGGGTCGCGAGATGAAGGACCAGATCGACATCCTCGGCGACGACGGAGTGCCGATGAACTACCATATCGACTTCTGGAAGAGCGAAATGCTCGATTTCGCTTTCCTCCAGCAGGATGCTTTCGACGAGGTGGACGCACTCTGCCCGCTCGAGCGCCAGAAGTATATGCTGAACCTCATTATGGACATCTGCGCCCGCGACTTCGATTTCGACGACTACGAGCAGTGCCGCGACTACTTCAAGAGCCTTATCAACAACCTTCGCCAGATGAACTACACCGGATTTGAATCCAAGGAGTTCTTCGACTACAAGGAAAAGATCAATAAACTTCTCGAGAGCAATGGCAAGTAAAGCATATCAGAAAATCTATACCCACCTTGAGGCCATCACCAAGGCGACTGTGTCGCTCAAGGCGGCCGGTGTGTCAAATGACGAACTTGCAACCGTTGCAGGACGTCTCGCCCAGGTTGTGAAGATCAAGGGAGACCTCGTTACCCTTCAGGTCTTCGCAGGCACGGAAGGCATCCCCACCGATGCGGAAGTCACCTTCTTCGGCGCTCCCCCGACCCTCAAGGTCAGCGAGCAGCTCTCCGGACGTTTCTTCAACGCCTACGGCCAGCCTATCGACGGCGGTCCGGAGGTGGAAGGCGAGGAGAGGCAGGTCGGCGGCCCGTCCGTGAACCCCTACAAGCGTCGTCAGCCCAGCGAACTGATCCCTACGGGCATCGCTGGCATCGACCTCAACAACACCCTGGTCTCCGGCCAGAAGATCCCGTTCTTCGCAGACCCTGACCAGCCGTACAACAAGGTTATGGCAGACGTGGCCCTTCGCGCAGACGTGGACAAGATTATCCTCGGCGGTATGGGCCTTACCAACGACGACTATCTGTTCTTCCGCCACGAGTTCGAGAACGCGGGCGCGCTGGACAGGATCGTTTCGTTCGTGAACACCACTGAAGAGCCCCCGGTAGAGCGCCTGCTCATCCCGGATATGACGCTTGCGGCTGCAGAGTACTTCGCCGTGGACAAGAACGAGAAGGTGCTCGTGCTCCTCACGGATATGACTCTGTATGCGGACGCACTCTCGATCGTGTCCAACCGTATGGACCAGATCCCGTCGAAGGATTCAATGCCCGGTTCGCTCTATTCGGATCTCGCGAAGATCTACGAAAAGGCCGTGCAGCTGCCTTCAGGCGGTTCCATCACCATCATCGCGGTTACGACCCTGAACGACGGTGACATCACGCACGCTATCCCGGACAACACCGGATACATTACCGAAGGCCAGCTTTACCTTCGCGCCGACACCGATTCAGGTAAGGTCATCGTGGACCCGTTCCGTTCGCTGTCGCGACTCAAGCAGCTCGTTCAGGGAAAGAAGACCCGCGACGACCACTCCCAGGTGATGAACGCCGGCGTGCGCCTTTACGCGGATGCGCAGAACGCGAAGACCAAGCTCGAGAACGGTTTCGACCTCTCGGACTATGACCTCCGCTGCCTCGATTTCGCGAAGGAATACGCAACCCGCCTGCTCTCTATCGATGTCAACATCAAGATCGAAGAGATGCTCGACACCGCGTGGGAACTGTTCGGCAAATACTTCAAACCCGAAGAAACCGGCCTCAAGCAGGCTATGATAGATAAATACTGGAAAGCCTGATGGCAATCAAGTTTCAATACAACAAGACTTCCCTGACCAGTCTCGGCAAGCAGCTGAAGGTCCGGCAGAAGGCCCTCCCTACCCTAAAGAACAAGGAGTCGGCCCTGAGGATCAGCGTGATGGCTGCCAAGGCGGAGGCGGAAAGGCTGGAGGCCGAAGTCACAGCAGCCCTTGCGAGGTATGATTACCTTGCGGCGTTGTGGAACGAGTTCGAGCCCGGTCTGATCCGCATTGTGGACATCAAGCTCAGCACCGTGAAGGTGGCCGGAGTGAAGATCCCCGCCCTGGACGACATCGAATACGAGCTCAAGCCGTTCAACGCCTTCGTGAAGCCTGCGTGGTATGCGGACGGTGTGCAGATCCTCAAGGACATCACCCGTCTGGGCATCACCTCGGAGATTTACGAGCAGAGGCGCAAGATTCTGGACTATCAGCGCAAGAAGACCACCCAGAAGGTGAATCTCTACGAAAAGGTCCAGATACCCGGTTATCAGGAAGCCATACGTAAGATCAAGCGTTATATGGAAGACGAGGAAAACCTCAGCAAGGCTTCTTCGAAGATAGTTAAGACACGTCACGCTTTGGAAGAAGAGGAGGGCGCCGTATGATTACTCCTATGACACGCTACGACTTCATCTTGCTCAGCAGCGGGACTGAAGCTTTCCTCGAAAAGATCCAGAGCCTCGGAGTGGTGGACATCACACGCTCCGTGAAGCCCGTTGATTCCACTTCCGCCGCCCTGCTCGAAAAGATCACCTCCCTGAAAGCGGAGATTTCCGACATAGAGAAGGGCTCAGACGCTCATCTCGCCGCGCTTCTGGCCCGCAGGTCGGAGCTCGAGAAAGAGGCTTTGAGCGTGGAAATCTGGGGATCGTTTGACTCCGACGCAATAGCAGACCTCGAGTCCAAGGGTCTCAAACTCAGTTTCTACAGCGTTCCCACCAAGAAATTCAATCCGGAGTGGGAGCAGCAGCAGGCCCTTCAGATAGTCGCAGAGAAGAAAGGCTTCACTTATTTCACGGTCGTGAACGCAGAGGACTTCCCTCTCAAGACTATGCCGGCTCCTTCGAGGAGCAGCGAGGCCGTGCGCGCGGAACTCGAAGCGCTTGACGCCGAGATCGAGGCCTACCGTCAGACTCTGGCTGGCCGCCGTCCGGAACTTCCCTGGCTGAAGGCGCGCCTTGCCGAGCAGTCTTCCGAACTTGACCGCTATCTTGCGGGTGCGGCTGTTGAAAACGCCGCGGAGAATCACCTCACCGTGGTCACCGGTTTCGCTCCGACTGAGAACGACGCCGCTTTGAGGGCGGAGTTCGACAAGCTGGAAGCGTACTACACAGCAGCTGATGCCGCGCTTGAGGACAACCCTCCCATCAAATTGAAGAACAATAAGTTCGTCCAGATGTTCGAGGTCCTTACCGATATGTACGGCCGTCCGGCCTACAACGGTTTCGACCCCACTCCTTACATCTCGATTTTCTTCCTTCTGTTCTTCGCGATGTGTATGGGCGATGCCGGTTACGGAATCATACTTATCATCATAGGTCTCCTTCTGAAGAAGGCGAAGGGCTTTGCCTCGCTCGCTCCGCTGGTAGTCACCCTTGGCGGCGCCACGGTGGTGGTGGGCTTCCTCTTCCACACCTTCTTCTCGATGGACATCTCGTCCTGGGCGGTCATCCCTGATGCTTTGAAGAGCATAATGGTTCCCGCGAAGGTCGCGACCTACGACGGCACTATGGTGCTCGCGCTGGCGGTCGGTATCGTTCACCTCTGCCTCGCTATGATAGTGAAGACTGTCTACGCCACCAAGAATCAGGGCTTCCTTAACAGCCTCAGTACCTGGGGATGGACGCTTCTGATAGTAGGTGGAGTAGTAGTCGCACTGATTTCGCTGATGGGCGTTATCGACGCGGCCCTTACCAAGATCATCGTGATTGCGCTCGGTGTGCTTTCAGCTCTTGGAATCTTCCTGCTGAACAACCTTCACCGCAATCCCCTGCTGAATATAGGCGCAGGTCTCTGGGAGACTTACAACACTGCCACCGGAGTACTCGGCGACGTGCTGAGTTACCTCCGCCTCTACGCCCTCGGCCTTGCGGGCAGTATGCTCGGCTTCGCATTCAACGACCTTGCGAAGATGGCCCTCGGCGACGGCGGTGCAGGCGGCTGGATAGCCTTCATACTCATCGTGGTCATAGGCCACACCCTCAACCTCGCGATGGCAGCCCTCGGCGCCTTCGTACACCCTCTCCGACTCAACTTCCTCGAGTTCTTCAAGAATTCAGGCTATGAAGGGGCCGGACGCAATTACAACCCTCTCAAGAAAAACAATTAACAATTAAAAATTATAGAATTATGCTTCAACTTATTCTCGGTTATCTGGGCCTCGGACTCGTTCTGGCCCTTGCAGGTATCGGAAGCAGCATCGGCACGACGACTGC
>JAGAAF010000043.1 GCA_017615435.1 Bacteroidales bacterium | reverse complement strand
GAGGAAGTATGCAAAGATCATATTGTCAACGAAGATTGACTTTACGAATAAGCTTAAATATTCCATAATTCCTTAGTTGTGTTATTACTTTTCCTGGATAGACTTGTCTATGCTCCTGTGCACCCAGATGATGCATCCGATGAGGATGAGGGCCATAGGAGGCAGGATCATAAGTCCGTTGTTCACATAGCCGAGGCTCGAGAGGACGGGGAAGCCGAAGAGGGTTCCGCTTCCGAAGAGCTCACGGAAGAAAGCGACGATGATGAGGATGAGGCCATAGCCCACTCCGTTGGCGACACCGTCGAGGAAGGAGGGCCATACCTTGTTACCGAGGGCGAAAGCCTCGATACGTCCCATCACGATACAGTTGGTAATGATAAGGCCGATGTAGACCGAGAGCTGCTTGTCAATCGCATAGGCGAAGGCCTTCAGCACCTGGTCCACGAGGATTACCATCATAGCGACCACCACGAGCTGAATGATGATTCTCACTCGGTTCGGGATGGTTTTTCTCAGAAGAGAGCAGATAAGGCTGGACACGCCCGTGACGATAATCACGGAGAGAGCCATCACGCAGGCGCCCTTGAGCTCGACTGTGACTGCGAGCGAAGAGCAGATACCGAGGATAAGGACGGTAATCGGATTGCCCTTAAGAATCGGATTGAGGATAGTTTCTTTAAGTTTCTGCGCCATAATTATTCCTCCTCTGCTTTAAGATATTTCTGATAAGCGTCGATCCAGACGTTGATTGCTTCGTCCAAACCCTTGCTGGTCATAGTCGCGCCGGAAATGGCGTCGATTGCGTTGGCCTTTCCTTCGGGAGCGCCGCCCTTCACGATGCTGAAGGTCTTTGCGTCCGCGAAGTCGAGCGACTTGCCCTCGAACTGGGCGCGGAAAGCGGGATCGTCCTTGATCTTACCGCCGAGGCCGGGAGTCTCGGAAGCGTGGTCGAAGTAGGCTCCGACTATGTTCAGGCCGCTCTCATCCACTGCGATGTAACCCCAGACCGGGCCCCACAGACCTGCACCGTAGACGGCCAGGACGGAGGTGCCGCTCTTGAAGATATAGACCGGAATGGCGTAGGGCTGTCCGTTCTTGATGTTGTAGTTCTGAGCTTTCTGGTCCGACAGACCGACTATCTCGGCTTCTGCCGTGTTGAGGTCGCTCAGACGCGCGCCTTCAGCGTCCACGATGAAAGCCTCGGCGATGTTGGCTTTGTAGAAATCGAGGATGGCTTCGTTGGAAGAAGCGTCGAAATCGAACTGGGCCGCGGTGAGGATCTGACTGATAGTCGCCGCCTTTTCATTGGCGTCCTGCCTGGGTTTCAGGCTCTGCGATGCGAAAGCAAGGATGGCCGCCACGAGTACACAGACTATCGTCGTGTAAATGACAGTGTAGATGTTGCTGTTAGTGTTCATAACCGTCCCTCCTTATGCTTTTGCAATTTTGTTACGCCTGCCGGTGTGCACCGAAGTGACGCAGTGGTCGATCAGCGGGGCAAAGGTGTTGCCCAGCAGGATCGCCAGCATCATACCCTCGGCGTATCCGGGGTTGAAGAGCCTGATGATGACGCAGAGCGCGCCCACCAGGATACCGTAGATCCACTTGCCGGGCTCGGTCTGGGCCGAGGTGACCGGGTCCGTGGCCATAAAGACGGCGCCGAATGCGAAGCCGCCCATCACGAGGTGGTAGAAGCAGGGGATGTCCGACAGGCCGGCGAGGTTCGCCAGACCGGCAACTGCGAGCAGGCCGATGACTTCGCCCGCCATAATCTTCCAGCTGGCAACGCCCGTCCAAAGAAGCAGGATGGCGCCGAGCAGGATCGCTATAACGGAAGTTTCACCCACGGAACCGGGGATGCCGCCCCAGAACATAGTCCAGAAGTCTGTGCCGTACTGCACTCCCGCGTTCACAAGTCCGTCCATACCGCCGTCGGCTGCAAGCGCGAGCGGGGTGGCTCCGGAGAAACCGTCCACAGTCTCCGCGCCCCTGAGGCTGATCCAAGTCGTGGAACCGGACATCTGGCTGGGGTAGGAGAAGAAGAGGAATGCACGGGTGAGAAGAGCGGGGTTCCAGATGTTCATTCCTGTGCCGCCGAAGACTTCCTTGCCGAAGATGACCGCGAACGCCACGGCGACTGCGAGCATCCACAGAGGGACGTCCACGGGGACGATGAGCGGGATGAAGAAGCCGGACACGAGATAACCCTCGTTGACCTCCTCGCCCCTGATCTGGGCAGATGCGAACTCTATCGCGAGACCTACGGCGTAGGACACCACGAACAGAGGAAGTACCCTGAGGAATCCGTACCAGAATTCCTGAAGGATGTTCATATCGATGCCGGTCGCGAGCGAGTGCTGGAAACCGACATTCCACATACCGAAGATTGCGGCGGGGACCGCTGCAAGCACGGCGATGATCATAATGCGTTTGAGATCGACCGCGTCGCGGACGTGGGCGCCTTTCTTCGCCACCGTTCCGGGCACTGCGAGGAATGTCTCAAAAGCATCGACCGTTGAGTGCAGCCAGTAAAGTTTGCCGCCTTTTTCAAAAATCTTGTTCATACTTTTAAGCCATTTCTTTGAGCATCAGGTCGATACCCTTTGCGATTATATCCTGGATGTAGTTCTTCGAAGGATCCACGAACTCGCAGACTGCAAGGTCCTCGGGGAGCACTTCATAGATTCCGAACTTCTCCATCTTCTCGATGTCTCCCGCAAGGCAGGCCTTGATGAGGTAGAGGGGATAGATGTCCATCGGGAGCACCTTTGCGTAGTACTCGTCCGACATAACGAACGCGCGCGGGCCGCCGTGGAGGTTGGTGTCCATATCGTACTTGCGCCAGGGAGTAAGCCAGCTGAAATAGGTGAAATCCGTGCTGTACTGGTTCCAGCGCAGCGGGCGGGCCCAGCCGAAATACTCTTTCTCGGTGCCTTCCTTGATCAGTGTTACGGTGTTGTCGAAGTATCCGAGATAACCCTCGACTCCGACCGTCTTGCCGCTGAGGACGTCTCCGCTGACGACTCTGACGATATCCTCGTTAGTGCTGTAGAATGCTTTCAGCGAGGTCATCGGGGTGCCGGGCAGAGCGCTGACATAAGCCGGATCTATGGCCATAGGGCCGCTGACCGCCACCATCCTGCGGACGTCGTACCTGCCCTTCGTGAAGAGCTTGCCGACCGCTGCGAGGCCCTGAAGCGAGATGGTCCACACGGTCTCATCTTTCTTGATCGGGCTGATGTGGCTGATCTGCACGCCCACGTTGCCTGCGGGGCATTTGCCCTCGAAGAAATGCTTCGTGGCCTGCAGCTTCGCAAGCGGGGAGTTGGCGTAAGTCTTCGCGTCGAAGCTTACGTGCACCTCGGCAATCTTTGCAAGGGCGTCGATACCTGCCTGGATGGCGGGGATTTCATTCTCGAACGCGAAGTCGGTGTCGGCTGCACCGGGAGTGCTGTTGAATGCGGACACGAAGATGGCTTTCGGGGTGAGGGCGGGATTGGCCAGAATGCCGTAGGGGCGCTGGACGAGCCAGGGCCACAGACCGCTTGCGAGAAGGGCTTTCTTTACCGCTTCAGCATCGGCAGGGCTCTTCACATCGAAAGCTGCATACTTCTGCTCCGGATCGGTTTGGATCAGTACTGCGAGAAGTTTTCTCTTCTCGCCCCTGACAATCGCTTTCACTGTGCCGCTGGCGGGGGAAGTGATCAGGATGTCAGGGTTGTTCTTGTCTGAGAAGACGGGAGAGCCGGCAAGGACCGTGTCTCCTTCCTTGACGAGCAGGCGCGGCAGCAGGCCCTTGAAATCTCCGGGCTGCACTGCCACTACGTCGCTCAGCAATGTCTTGCTCAGGCGCTTCTCAGGGCTTCCCGTGATGGGGAGCTTGAGACCCTTTTTCAAAACGATTGTTTTGGACATTTTTATATAGTTTGAATTGAATTTCAAATGACCCACGAAGTTAGCAAAAATTTGCGTATTTTCGTGACTATTATGGAAAACAATGTGAGAGCGATAATGGAAGGCTTGAACCCCGCGCAGAAAAGCGCGGTGGAGGCGGTGGAGGGTCCGGTCCTGATAGTAGCGGGAGCCGGCTCCGGGAAGACGAGGGTGTTGACCAGTAGGGTGGCGTATCTTCTCGCCTCGGGGATAGAGCCTTCAAGAATCTTAGCCTTGACTTTTACGAAGAAAGCTGCCGGCGAAATGAAGGAACGCATAGCCCTGATGGTGGGGGAGAAGCGCGCCCGCAAGGTCGTGATGGGAACCTTCCATTCCGTGTTCGTCAGATTTCTCAGGAACTACGCCGAGTTCCTCGGTTATCCCGAGCAGTTCACAATCTACGACACCTCGGATTCGACCTCCGCGATGAAGGTCTGCCTGAAGGAACTACATCTTGAGCAGGACAAGAATTACAAACCCAAGGACGTCCTCGCACGAATCTCCAACGCCAAAAACAACCTCGTCACCTGGGACCGCTACGCCGTCCGCGAGGATTTGCTCCAGGCGGACCGCAGGGCACAGCGCGGCCGTATGGCGGATTTGTACAAGCTCTATCAGCAGAAGCTCAAGGCTTCGGGCGTGATGGATTTCGACGACATCCTGGTGAATATGAATATCCTGCTCAGGGATAACAAGGAGGCGCTTCACGAACTGGCTTCGCGCTTCTCATATATAATGGTGGACGAGTATCAGGATACCAACTTCTCGCAGTACGTGATTCTTCGCAAGCTCGCGATGCTTCACGAAAACATCTGCGTGGTCGGAGACGATTCCCAGTCCATCTACGCTTTCAGAGGAGCGAAGATCGAAAACATACTCAATTTCAGGAAGGATTACCCGAATTGTAAGATAGTTCGCCTGGAGCGCAATTACCGCTCGACTCAGACAATAGTCGATGCCGCGAACAGCGTGATTGCCCACAACGAAGGCCGCATCCCGAAGGAATGCTATTCGGAAGGGGAGAAAGGCGAAAAGATTCGAGTGCTGGACTGTATGACTGACGCCGAAGAATCAGCCCTTGTAGCGCAGGAGATTGTGAATCGGATGAGGACTGATCACGCCCAGTATCGCGATTTCGCCATCCTGTACAGAGTCAACGCGCAGTCGCGTTCGCTCGAGGAATGTCTTCGCCGCCGCAATATACCTTATATGATATATTCGGGCAACTCGTTCTTCGAGAGGCAGGAGGTCAAGGACCTGATGGCCTATTTCAAACTGGCCGTGAACCCTATCGACGACGAAAGCTTCAAGAGGGCGGTGAACAAACCGGCGAGAGGAATAGGGGAGACGACTATAGCCGCCCTCGGAGACTTTGCCCGTCAGCGCGGGCTCAGTCTGTTCAAGGCCGTGTTCGCGGAAGAGCTCGTTACTGTGTTGCGTGAGGCCGTGGTACGAAAGCTCCGCGATTTCTGCCTGCTGATAGACAAGTTCGCACAGGCTGTTCCTCGCGAGGATGCCGCTTCGCTGGCTAAACGTATAGCCGACGAATCTGGAATCTATCCTATGTACAAGGCGGACACGAGCGTGGAAGGAATGTCGCGCACTGCGAACGTGGAGGAACTGGTGAATTCTGTGGCCGCTTATGTGGACGAGCTTGTAGAAGAAGCGCAGAATAATGGCGATGAAGTGCCCGTGGTCACGCTGGGCGATTATCTGGAGAATGTTTCTCTGCTCTCGAACGTGGATGTGCCCACGGAAGAGGACGATACGAACCGCGTCGCTCTGATGACCGTCCATTCCGCAAAGGGTCTCGAATTTCCGTATGTCTTCATCGTCGGACTGGAAGAGAATCTGTTCCCGTCAATCAATATGATGTCGCGTGCGCAGGATCTCGAAGAAGAAAGGCGTCTGTTCTACGTCGCGCTCACCCGAGCGAAAAAGGACGTCATCCTCGCACACTGCTACGACCGCATACGCAACGGCCGCCACGAACAGAACACATTGTCCCGTTTCGTCCGTGAAATAGACTCGAAGTATCTCGCGAAGCCTCTGGACGAAGAGGAACCCTTCGGAGGGTTCGGAGCGCGTTCTTTCGGCGGTTTCGGCTCGCGTTTCGGCGGGAATTCCGCCCCGAAATTCGCCAAACCGGTCCGGAAACCCTTATTCGGCGAGAAAACGCCCCCAAAACCCGCCGTAATCACTCCCTCCAAGCCCGAGGTACAGTACGCGGACTTCGTTCCGGTGCATATGACCGAACTCTATGTCGGAGAAAGAATCGAGCACAACCGCTTCGGCCCCGGAAAGATCCTTTCCATCACCGGCGTTGTGCCCGAACTCAAAGCCGAAGTCGAATTCGACAATTACGGCCGCAAAACCCTCTTGCTCAAATACGCCAAAATGCGTCCCGAACAGAAATAATGTGCATACCTCCGGTGAAATGACCGGAGGTATGTGCATTTTAGGCCTTTTTCGCACATACCTCAAGTGAAAATGGGGGAGGTATGCACGAAGGGCGTGTTGGCGCTTCACACGATTAGCAAGTCGCGACCGAACTACCGGGGCTTCGCCGGAACGGCTTTTCGGGTTTTTGCTTGAAAAAATCAAAGGGACTTTGACCTTTCCTTCGCAAAAATCCCTCTCAATTATTTCTGACGCGCGCGAGGTCAGTGACAGTGATCTGCGAAAGACCTACCCTCGCGATACCGTGACTGCGAAAGGCGGGGGAGGGAACGGGCTACATATATTCGATACGGCGCGACTCTGTCAAACTGTGTCAAAAAGGTCGGCGGCTTCGGAATAACTGATGCCGCAGGCGCGGGCGGCTTGAGTGATGTCGGCACTGAAACGGAAGCGTATTTGTCTGAGAAATTCAGTCTTTTCTGAGCGGGAGAGTTCATTGAAATCGCTTTTGCCGAACAGAGAGCGCAGCAATTCAGAGGCGCCCGCGGCGACAGTCTGATCCCTGAAGGCTGGCATATTGTCAGTCGAACTGAGTACTTTTTTCGCTTTTGAGGACTTCGTAAGGAAGTAATTCATTCGATTCGGAGTCTTGAATCGCTGCTCCATCCCTTTGACAGCAATGAAGTTGTCTGGAAGGATGAAGCCATGCTCGCTGATAAGCCAGTCTTTGGGGAGAGAGGTCTCGCCGGAATGAAGGATCTGTCTCAACTCGCGTGCGGAATAATCTCCGATGCGCTTACCTGATGGTTTCACTGCACTGAACAACGCGGCCGCGCAACCCCAGGGATACTGGCTTGGATGTGCACAGATGTTGGCGGCAACGCTGTTCATTATCACATATGCAGCGGCCCATTCAACCCCGTTGTCCGAGGGGTCAACCTCTTCAATGTGAATCGGGTTATCGAGAAGCAGGTGCCTGCATCCGTATTTGTTTTTGAAGTAATGTGAGTAACGGTTCTTATAGTTTTTGAAGAACCGTTCCACATCCAATCTTTCCCCGTATACCAGGAAGTGAACATGGTTTGACATTAGGATGAAAGCGAAGACAACTACTTTTCCGTTGCGGAATGACTCGATAGCTACATAATTCATCCCAGCGGCAAAATCTTCGTCGTCACGGAACCACAAAGACTCCTCGAGGTGTTCCGTAGATATTAAATAGAAGCGTTTCATATAATTTAGGCGCCGGATTTGCCGGCTACACAAATATAATAATGGCCGGCATCAATCACAATTATTTCACTGGAAAAACGGGTATCCACTTGGCCTAAACGTGCATACCTCCAGTGAAATGACCGGAGGTATGTGCGTTTTAGGCCTTTTTCGCACATACCTCAAGTGAAAAAGGGGGAGGTATGCACGCCTGGGGGTGGGCGAATGGGCCGGAAGGAGCGAAGCGACTGGAGTCCTAGAAGAGGGAGCTACCAGCCGCTTCACTTATTGTAGAATAATTAATCTTATTTCACGGTGATGCCTTCGGCCATTGTGTACATATCCGGGAGGTCGTGGCAGAAGAAGGTGTTGTCCGCGTTGTACATCTTCACGAAGTCGGCCTCGGAAGGGTGACCGGGGTAGACGGAGAAATAGTGGTCGTCATTCTCGTCGATTCCGACATATTTGTTGCGCCAGGTGGCGAGGAGACTCACTTTGCGGCCTGTCATGGGGGCGTGGATGTTTTGTGTCCAATAGTCTTTCTTGGTAAAACCCTGAACGCCGGTTTCCGTCACGCCGCAGGGTTTGCCCTTGGCCTGCGATATGCGCGCAAGAGTCTTCAGGTTGTTGGTGAAAACTAGATTGTTGATGCCCTGATAGCAGTCCATTCCGAGGAAATCCACATAGTCGTCACCGGGCCAGCTGGTTAGATACGCGCTTTCGGTGCCCTGGTTGTCAATTTGGGGGGAAATTGCATAAATCACGTTGTGCACGCCCTTGGTGTCACGCAGGTATTTGACGGTCCATCGCCACAACTCGACATATTCCTGTTCTGTGGTACATTTCGCTCCCCACCAGCTCCAGTCATGGTTGTGTTCATGGTAGGGTCGAAGGATAATAGGGATAGTCTTATCGTCTGAACCCTTCAGATTCTTGATGATGTCGGCGAGACGGTCCATCCACAGTTTGTATGTGGTCTGGACTTCGCTGCCATTTGTCAGAATCTGCTTTACCACCTGATTGGATGTGTTGTCCCACGCTCCTCCCTTTTTGTAGTGGTCCGATCCGAGAGTGTTGAAGGTCAGGGGATTGTCTAGATGTAGACAGACAATGTTGACCATACCCATGTCGTAGGCCTGCTTGACGCTATTAAGTTTGCGTGAGTTCTCGGTCGGATCGGATGCGTAGCGGTCGTCGATAAGCGCCGCGAAGTCAACACCCTGCACGGCAGGGTAGTCACCGCAGACTGATCTCGTGTCTGAACTGACTACGTCATCTTCATCTTTAGGATTATGACCTATCCAGTAGCGTCCGCACCAGAGGTCGTCGTGGTGCCCGAACATGAAGCCCTTGTCCTTTATGACCCACAGGTTCGAGTACAACGCTTTTGTCTCGGGGGTGGCCTGAGGATCGGCGAGGGTCAATTCGTTCTTTGTGCCCTCCCCATAATCCTTCTCGTCTTTCCCGGGAAGTTGAGTGCCGGTGCAGCCCGTAAGGAGGGCTGCACCAAGCATCAATATGAGCAATTTACTCTGCATTCTGCTGTTACTGCTTTTGGAATACCATTACGTAGGCAAACGGGTGAATGTAGAAACGATCGAAATCGGAGTCTTTCCAGTCATCTGACCAGGTGTACTGATCCGTGGCCAGAGGAGTGCATTGGAATGCGAGTCCAACGGAGCCATTGGGGATCTGGAATGATCCGGAGGCACCTGCGGCTTCAACGGAGATGGTATATGAGCCAGGAGGGTAAACCTGAGACCTGATAGTTTCGGCTATCGTGGCTGAGCCGTTGGTCATATCAACGCTGATTGTGGAAATCCCGTGGGGAAGTTGGCCAAAATTGTATGAGAGATCAACGGCGCCAGTCCCTAATCTATTCTTTTCTGCAATTAATGTGTAATCCCAATAACCGTTTTCTCCGCCCTGATAATCTATGGTTCCAGCCTCAAGATCGACAACAAGTGTGTTGTCGTACTCTTTGTTCACACTAGAATTCCACATCCAACTCTTGTCTTTCGCGTCGACGAATCCTCCTGATCCAAGAGCCCCAAGGACCAACAGCTTGCTGACTTTATATGTGCCGGAGTACGGATCGGTCTGAGTGCCAGGATCATCGCCAGGGTCATCGCCAGGGTCATCGCCGGGGTCATCACCAGGGTCATCGCCAGGGTCATCACCAGGGTCATCGCCAGGGTCATCTCCGGGATCATCGCCGGGATCATCGCCCGGATTGAGCACGATTTCGCCTTCGTCGCCGATAACCTTGGATGCTTCAGGGATCTCATCGACTCTGGACACAAGCACGAAGAAGTAACGTGGCGCTATCACGAATCTCATGTAATCTGAATAAACCATGGATTCATCGTAGCTGTAATCTCCTTCGAGAGGGAAGGCAAAGCAGCGGTCTTGCACCTCGACTACCTTATTGTAGTCTGCGCTGATGACGATGTCCTCGTCGGTTATCTGGCAGGATGTTTCCTTGCCTTCGCTGTCCTTGAAAGTGATGAATCCAGTGGAATAGTCCCTCTTCCAGGTGCTCTCGCCGATAGGGATTACGCGATAGAAATGTCGAAGGTCGATGTCCTTTCCGGGATTCACTTTGTTGATGGAGCCATCGTAGATGCAGTTCCAGTGCTTGCCGTCCGCTCCGCCGTAGTGGATACACGTTCCCTCGGTGGTGCCGTCGTCGTTGATCTTTGTACACTTTATGTCGAGGTAGTTGTCGTAGTTGGCGGTGGGCCCATATCCCTTGTCGCTCGATGCCTGCCAGCACCATGGCTTTTTGTTGGGAGACATCAGTTCCCAGTAATTGTATTTCCACGCATCTTCTGCTGCACCACAACCACCCACGAACAGGGTGGTGTCAATAGCATACAAACCGGCGAAGCTCTCGGAGAAGGTAGACATTTTGAGTTCATAGACGCGCTGGTCGCCAGCCTCTGAAGTTATCGTGATGGTAGGATGCTCGGCAGTCAGGTCAATCTTGTCTCCCTTGGCAACGCTTGCGGTCGCCGCGTAGGAAAAAGTGATGGATTTGACCTCCACCTGGGAGAGATCGTCAATCATGTCCACAGCCAGTTCAAATTCGACTGTACCGGTGCTTTCATCGACCGAAGTAATCTCAGAAGTGCCGATCTGATGATCGAAGGCAATGGAAAGAAGAGTCCTTTCGTGGCTGCCGGTCTTGCTGCCGCCGCCGTTTCCTCCAGGCTGCTCCTCAGGATTGCAGGCGAATAGAAGCGCAACGCCTGCAAACAATGCTGTTAATTTGCTGAGTTTCATAATTATTCTGTTTTATCTGGTTGTTTGATATACGGGTTGAGGTCGGTTTCGAGCGAAGGGATGGGATAGAAGACTATGTCTTCCGCAGTAAGCCCTTGTCCGGTAGCCTCTGTGATGTCTGTATGGAGTTTGTTGAGTCTGCGAAGGTCATAGCAACTCTTGCCTTCGAAGGCGAGTTCGTAGACGCGTTCCTTGCGGACCTTGTCCCTGAATTGGACCGTGTTCAGGCCGGTCGGAAGATCGCCCAGACCGGCGCGGTCGCGGATAGCGTTCACGAGGGCATAGGCCTTTGCGGTGGGACCTGCAGCCTCGGCGTAGGTCAGCGCAACCTCCGAATAACGGATGAGGAAAGGTCTGGTGGAAGTCTTGAAATCATCAAAGTCGGGGTCGATGAACTTGCGGCAGAACGTGTATTCCAGGTTAATTCCGGAATCTCCGCCTCGAATGGCTTTGCCTGTGGCGTCATATACCGTGTCG
Source organism: Bacteroidales bacterium (assembly GCA_017615435.1). The sequence goes on along the minus strand of JAGAAF010000043.1, from coordinate 17,283 downwards.
CAGAAGAGCCAGTCGTGGCGGCGGTCGCCGGCCTCGAATGTTGAATTATACCAACTCATCACGGTGCCGTATTCACTCCAGCCGTCGTGGGTAGGAATCAGTTTGCCGGTGTCCGGTTGCTTAAGATACACCGTGCCTCCGCCAATGTAGGGTATGTACATTTTTGAAATCTTCGAAAACTGTCCTTCGTTTTTGCCGGTGCGGTCCATACTCATCAGGAAAATGTGTTCCGGGCCGGTCGGCTTGTTGACATCGTAGATATCCATCAGATTAGGATCGAGGCCATAGGTGGTCTGCGAGGGATTGTCTACCACGTATCCCGCATACTCGACGGCTTTGGAGTAGTAAGTGTCCACGTTAAAGTCCATATCCTTGTATTCAGGCGCGCCGCTTTCTTTGGCCGACGCCAGGTAGAGATATGACATTGCTGCGAGTGACCAGGCTGCGACCTTGTCGGTGCGTCCCGTAACGGGCTTGGGGTAGATCTGGGTCAGATTGATCGCCATCTCCAAATCATCGAATATCTGCTGCCACATAGCATCGAGGGACGGTGCCAGACCGACGGTGGTTTCTTCCAGTCGGCGGACGGGCTGCAGGTGCAGCGGCACACATCCGAAGTTTCTGGCGAGGTTGAAATAGGAATACGCCCTCATGAAATAAGCTTCGCCGACATACTGATTCCTTGCCGTAGAGTCGATATCCTTCATCGCGCCAACTTTCTCAATCACTGAATTGGCCCTGTTGATTGTGATGTAGGAGTATTTGTAGAAGTTATACAAGGTCGTATTTGTCTTGAAAGTGGACCTCTTCCATTTGTCAAGTTCCTGATTGGCAGTCTTGGCATCTTGCTTCGGCTTCATCGCATCCGTGTTCATGTCTCCGAGGAAAACTATTGCTCTGGAGTACTCGATATAGTTGATGGCGTCGTAGATGTAGTTGGTGGCTGCCAGAGCGTCCGCCTCGGTCTTATAGAAGTTGTCTTCAGAGAAGAATCCGTAAGGGTATTCATCTAAAGAACAGGCGCACATCAAAAGAGATGCGAGCGCGACTATTATGGTGTTACGTGTTTTCATCGCTTTCTAGAAATTAAAGTCGAGACCGAAGGTGATTTTGCGAAGGCGGGGATAACCGCCGCTGTAGATTCCAAGCGCGCTGACTTCAGGGTCATAACCTGTAAACTTGGTGAAAGTGTAGAGATTGTCGGCCGAAAGATACAGACGCAGCGTCCTGCCATAGTCCTTCTTCGAAAGAGGAATCTTGTATCCCAGCGTCATGGTCTGGATACGGACGAAGGAGCCGTCTTCTATCCACCAGTTCGAGAACATTGTCTGGCGAGTCTCGCTGAGTTTAGGATAATCGTTGGTTGGATTGTCCGGAGTCCAGCGAAGAGGCATGTTGTCAGGCTGGTCGAAACGCTTGGTATTGATCACGTCATTGCCGAACACGCCGTTGAAGAACACGCTGAAATCCAGGTTCTTCCAACTCGCATTAAGCGACAGGGAAGCGAGGAAGTCGGGGTTGGGATCGCCGATAATGCAGCGGTCATTTTCGTTGATGATATCCAGATTATCTCCGTTGTAAATATCCACATACTTGAATTCTCCCGGCTCGGCATAATCACCGCTCAAACCGGCGCCGAGACCTTCGGCAAGACTCTGGATGATGCCGTCAGTCACATAACCGTAAAAGACGTACATGGGCTGGCCTACTGCAAGGATGTTGGTGAAACCACGGAACTGCCCGGACGAGTTGCCATAGAACTCATATTCCATACCGGTGCGCACATCGGTGTTAAGACCGGCTTCGATGGAGTTTCCGAGGCTGAGTACTTCGTTATGGTTCTTCGAGAAGATGAGGGTTCCGCCCACATTCCAGTCGCGGTCGCGGTAGAAAGTGCCGTCAACCGTGATTTCAATACCTCTGTTCAGGATTTCTCCGTCATTGACCCACATCTTGTCGTAGCCGGATGACGGGGCGATATTGCGGCGGCGGAGAAGGTCGGAGGTGTGCTTGTAGTACCAGTCGAAGGTGAGTCCGAGACGCTCGTCGAAGAAGTTGCCGTCGAAGCCAAGGTCGAACTGAGAGGTAGTTTCCCATTTCAGGCCTGTGTTCGGGATTCCGCTCCATACAGCATATATGCCGTCGTCTCCAGTTCTTCCGGATTCATAACCGGGACCGATGGCAGTGGTCCATGCCCCATTATAAAAGTACTGGTGCTGGCCGTAGCGGCTTTGGGTCTGATAGGCGGAAATGCCCTGGTTGCCGGAGATGCCGTACGAGGCACGTACTTTCAGGAGATTGATCCATTTGGCGTCAGCAAGAAAATCCTCTTCATTTATTTTCCAGCTAAGGGCGCCGGAAGGGAAGAAGGCCCATTTATTGTCCGCTCCGAACTTCGACGAACCGTCGGCTCGGGCGGTAAAGGTGGCGAGATACTTGCCCGCGAAGGTATAGTTCAGACGGACGAGCCCTGAAATCAACTTTGTGGCGTAAAGGCTGTTCGTAATTTCGTATTTCGCCGGATCTCCAGATGCGAGATTTTCGTTGCCCAGCGACTCGTTCACGAAGTGCGTGCCGGCAAGGCCGCTGCCGCGCGACTGGTAGCTTTCGTAGGAATAGCCGGCCATGGCCGTGATATGGTGAAGGCCAAACTCTTTGTCGAAGGTGGTATAGGTCTCAAAAACGAGGTTGTTGTCCATCGAGTTCTCAATGGCTCCGTAACCGTCGTTGGCGGAACCCTTTTCCGTGTATTTGTTGGGGAAGTAGTAGTCCGCGATGCTCTCGCCGTGTTTGTAGTTGAGTTGGGCTGTGATGTCCAGCCACTCGAACGGACGCCAGTCGGCAGCCATATAGGTGATGAGGTCGAGGCCTGTCTTATCCTGCTTGCGGAATTTAGTGAGCGCGAGAGGATGATAGTAGTCCAACTCACTGTACAGCCAATAGTTGCCGTTTTCATCATAGACGGGGAAAATCGGGTTACGGTTGTACGACAGATATCCGTTGTTGTGCCTCTTGAATTGCGTCACGTTCGCGCTGGCTTTCATCCTCAGGTTGTCAAAGACCTTATGGTCCACAGCGAAGTTCGCCCCGTATTTGGCGTAGGTGTCCTCAATGTACATACCGTTGTCGCGGTAGTAGTTTGCGGACGCGGTGAACATCGTACGGTCGTTGGTGCTCTGGATCTTAACGGTCGTGTTGTCCGAGATAGGAGCCTTGTTGAAGACTATGTCGTCCCAGCGGGTGTTGGTTGTCCAGGTGGTCTGCAGTTCCTCAATCGAAGGGTAGTACACTCCGTTGGTGTTGACTTTACCCACGTACAGTTGCGCCATATTGGAATTCGCGCGGCTTTCGTTGCTGAGCATCGCCATCAGCACCGGATCCCTCCAGAGGTGCAGCGGCTGGGTGAACTGCGACAGAGTCGTTTGCTGACGTACGCTGATGCGGTTCTTGTTGCCCTGCGCCTTGCGGGTGGTGATGAGGATGACGCCGTTCGCGCCGCGGGAACCGTAGATCGCGGAAGCCGAAGCGTCCTTCAGGACTTCCATCGAGATGATGTCCTGCGGGTTGATCTGGCTCAACGCGCCCGCTTCACCGTAGGGGAAACCGTCGATGACGACGAGCGGGGAGTTGGAGCCGTTGAGGGAGGAGTTACCACGGATGCGGACGGTCGAGGAAGCGCCAGGGTCCTGCGAGGCGTTCGTGACCTGCACGCCGGCCACACGGCCCTGGAGCAGCGCGTCCACGGAGTTCGCGGGCACGTCCGTGATCTTTTCGGCCTTGACGGAGGCCACGGAACCGGTGAGGTCGCTCTTCTTGACCTGGCCGTAACCCACGACCACCGTTTCTTCGAGCATCATGGTGTCCTCGTCGAGGATAAAGTCTATGACGGAGCGGCCGGCCACCTTCACCGTCTGGCCTTTGTAGCCGAGTATGTCCACGGTCAGGCTGGCGCCGGCAGGAACTCCGCGGAGTTCGAAGCGGCCGTCGGGGTCGGTGACGGCGCCGTTGGAGCTGCCATCGACTATCACGGCCGCACCCGGGAGCGGGTAGCCGAGGGCGTCACGCACCGTGCCGGTGACGGTGAGGCTTTGGGCGCTGAGGCCTGCCGCTCCCGCGAGGAGGGCAAGCAGCGTTGCAAGCGTCTTTATGATTTTCATAATACTAAAACTATTTCCTGGTTTGGAAGAATATTGAGGTCTATATATCTGTCTGTCCTGTGTTCGCCGAGCCGTACGGAAAAAGTGGTGATAGCTTTATTCGTGGGATTGAAAATGTAGACGAATACTTTCTCTCCGCAACGTACCGCATAACCGTCTCCGCCTGCGACTTTCACTTCAAGCGGCTCGAAGCTGCCGCCGCCCGCCTCGATCATCTGCTCGCTGATGGCGCGGACTTCGGCTATTTTGACGTCAGTGCCGCGTGAGTCGAACCATTCCCACCACCAGCTCATCGCAACTATAGGGGTGGGATTAAAGAGGCCGTAGTACATGGCACGTGTGAAATCCATGTCCAGCCCGTCAGCGATTTCATTGAAGTCCTTGTACCAGTCCCATTCGTAGCCGGCTTCGCCTATCACGTAGGGTTTGGCGTATTCCGCTTCATAGCGGAGTATGGTCTGCGGAATATCGGCCGTGGCTTTGTAGATATGCTTCTGGTTGAAATCGATCTCCGGAATTGTGTTAAGGCCTTCTATGTCGCGGTGCGAGATAGAGGTCGTGATCATGTGATCGTGGGCATCGATGTCGCGCAGATATTTCGCCATTCCGGCATGCCAGGCGGTGATATCTTCCGCCGGGATAGGATCTTCAGCGTCCGCGAACTGGATGTTGTCCACTTCGTTGAAGAACTCCCACGCCGCAACGGCGGGGCTGTAGCTCCATCTGGCAACTATGTAACGAAGGTAATTGCGGTAACGGGCCTTGGCTTCTTCAGTGGTGAAGAAAGCCTTGTCGGCCACGACGTCGCCCTGGTTCAAGCAGAGCATGATCTTGATTCCGAGGCTGTCAGCCAGCTCCAGGACATGGTCCAGTCTTTCCACTGCGCTCGGGTTGAAATACTCCTCGGAAGGTGTGTAACGTGGGTTGTTGAAATCTGCGTGCCTGTCGATGGGGAAGTTCCAGCTGCACATCCACATCCTGGTGAAATTCCCGCCGTGGTCATGCAGTTTTGGAAGCATTACGTCGTAGTTGTAGACTTCCGCCTGCTCATGTAGGGCTTTCAGATGGGGATTGTCGTCCTCCGTGCGCGATTCCCAGCAGAGATTTTCGCCTATCCCGCGGAAAGGCTCGCCGTTGTCGAAACGGAAAGTCCATTCGTCGCGGGGACGCAGGAAGCCTTTGCCTGCGGATGCGCTTACATTAAGGGTGACTCTGTCGGATTTGGCAGCGCAATCCCCGTTCTCGCAGTAGATGAAGCGAAGGTCGTAGGCACCAGCGTGAACCGGAGTGAAGCGGGCCGTCCAGATGGAGTCCGCGCCGGAGTAGAAGCACGGCAGGAGGCCGTGCGTGCCGTCCGGGGCGGTGAACTCCATGTCCACGGCCGCGTCTTCCTGAAGGTAGGGATTAGTCCAGGCTCCTCCGGATATCCTTATCGAATACTCGGCTTTTTCATACTGAGGGACATCGGCGGGGCCGGTAATCCCTATGATCGCTGCGAGGACTACTCCTATCATATATTACTCTTTACACCATTTGTCCAGCCATGCGTAGAACTCGCGATGCCAGTAGAGGGAGTTCTGTGGCTGGAGGATCCAGTGATTTTCTTCGGGGAAGATGAGCAGTTTGCTGGGCACTCCCATCATCTGGGCGGCGTTGAACGCGGCCATGCCCTGGGTGTACGGGATGCGGAAATCCATCATGCCGTGGATGCAGAGGATAGGGGTATGCCATTTGAGCACATTGCTCTGGGGGTCGTTGGAGTAGTGATGCTTTGCCTTCGGGGTCTTGGCATAAGGCGCGCCGGCCTGCTGCATGCCGCCGAAGTACACGCCGTCGCCGGCGGGGCCCTGCTCGCCCGGACGATAATCGTATTCGGTCAGTCCGCCGTTGTCCCAGTTCGCGAACCACATCTCTTCGGTCGTGAACCACAGCGCCTTCTCGTCGAAGATTCCGGCGTGCGCGATGAAGCAGTCATAGAGGTCTCCATGAAGGCCCTCGAGCATGTAGGCCGAGAATCCGCCGTAGGATGCGCCCACGCAGGCGAGCTTGCCCACATAGGGCTGGCTCTTGATCCAGCGGCCGGCGGAGAGGTAATCCTGCATGTTGAGGCCGGCGTAGTCGCCGCTGATCTGCTCTTTCCACGGCTGGCCGAACGCTGTCGTTCCGCGGCGGTTGGGCATCATCACGATGTAGCCCTGCTGGGCCATCAGGCGGTAGTTCCAGCGGTAGCTCCAGTCCTGGGTGTTAGAACTCTGCGGGCCGCCGAGTACTATCTCCACGGCCGGATATTTCTTCGAAGGGTCGAATTTCGGGGGATAGAGCACCCAGCACTGCATGTCCTGGCCGTCCACCGTCTTCACTGTCACGCTTTCGCTGGTAGGTTCGTCGAGTTGGTCGAGGATATGCTTGTTCTCGAAAGTAATCTGCTTGAAACCGTCAGGGGTGACGGAAACGAGTTCGACGGGGAAGTTGAGGCAGTAGTAGCTGGTAAGAAGCGTTCCGTCTTCGGTAACGGCGAACGGGGTGAAGAAGTCGTAGTTCCATCCGTCCTTCGTGAGCTGTTTTACATTTGCCTCAAGGTCGATATTGTAAATTTTGCCAGTGCCTTCTGAAAGAGCACTGAAATACAGCGACTTGCCGTCCGCGGCCCAGAGCAGGCCGGAGGCGTCGTATTTGAATGTTCCGGTAAGTTCCCTGATGCCCTTTACGATGACGCCGGAGGCCTGGCCTTCGTCGGCCTGCGGGTATTCGATTTCAGCGACAAGGATCCTCTGTTTGTCGGCTTCGTAGCCGTCGCGCGCCATGGAAATCCATGCGAGATGCGTTCCGTCAGGGCTCCAGAGAGGGTCTGTGTCATAGCCTCCGTCGGTCTTGACGGGGGTCGTTTCGCCAGTCAGAATATCATACACATATATGCCGCAGTTGGTGCTGAAAGCATATTCCTTGCCGGTCTTCTTGCGGCAACTGTAGGCGATATGGCGGCCGTTCGGAGCCCAATCGAGCTGCTCGGCTCCGCCGAAAGGCTCGGTCGGGAGTTCGAACGGCTCGTCGCCCAGAAGGTCGACGCTGTTATCGGGAGTAATCTTGCCATTGCCAAGGGCGGCAACGTAAGTGCGCGGGGTCTCGGTCACCCAGTGATCCCAGTGGCGGTACATAAGGTCGGTGGCGACATAGGCCTGGGCTTTGTCCAGTGCGGGATCGCTGTCCTTCGGGGTCTTGACGGGGCCGGGGATGGTGCTGATGTAGAGAACCTGGCTGCCGTCTGGGGAGAGCTTGAACTCGCTGATGCCGGCAGGCACGTCGCTGAGCTGGTACTTTGCTCCAAGCTTCTTCCCGCCGTAGGCCGCTGCCCAGAGCTGTCCGCCCTGCAGGAAATAGATCTTCTTGCCGTCAGGCGACCAGCGGGCGTTGCTCACGCTCTTGGCGTAGCGCGTCAGCTGCACTTTATTGCCGCCGTCCGGATCGCAGACGAACAGGTTGCGGCAACTGCGGTTCTGCTCTATGCTTGTGTAACTGACTCCGTAGAGTATCTTTTTGCCGTCCGGGGAGAGCTGGGGATCGCCCAGGCGCCCGAAAGCCAGAAGTGTCTCGGGAGTCATCACTCCGCCCTTCACCTCGATCTGCGAAACCGGGATATACCCGGATTCGGTCTTATTGGGTTGGATAAGTTTGCTCATAAGTGCGGTGATTCCGTAGCCGAGTGCTGCGAATACGGCTACTATGCAAAACAGTTTTAAAAACTTTTTCATCCTGCGATATCAGTATTTGTGCTTACTAAGTTAAGAAGAAAAATGGAACTTTATTATATTTGTAAGGTATGGGAGAACTGCAGACTGAGATAAAGTATCTGAAGGGAGTCGGACCGAAAAGGGCCGAACTTCTTAAAAGCGAGCTGGGGATAAGCACCATCGGCGAGCTGATACGTCTGTACCCGTTCCGCTATATCGACCGCAGTTCCATTCAGGAAATCGCTTCAGTCAATCAGGATGTGGCATCGATCCAGATAAAGGGAAGGGTAGTGAGCCGCACCCTCTACGGTCCGGGCAATTCGATAGTCCCCACGGACGGAGAGAAGATACATTTCAACGCCGCCAAGCGCCTTAGCGTGATTGTGGAGGATGAGACCGGCCGGATGGAAATGGTCTTCTTCAAGGGCGTGAAATGGAACTACGAAAGGCTCGCGCCCGGCCAGACCTTCATCTTCTTCGGCAAACCGTCCGAGTTCAACGGACGTTACAACATAGTGCATCCGGAGGTGGATACCCCTCAGGACGGCAATATGTCCCAGGGCGTGCTCACCGGAGTGTATCCCAGCACGGAGCGCCTGAAGAATGCCGGAATCACAGGAAAGGTGATGTGCAAGATGCAGAGCGCGGCGCTCGCCCTATGCCTGCCGGAGGTCACTGAAACACTGCCCGATTACGTCCTGGGCGAGCTGGGGCTCTGCAGCCTTCCGTATGCGCTGAAAAACATCCATTTCCCGGTGGATACCTACGCCTTGCAGAAGGCTACACGAAGGCTCAAGTTCGAGGAATTGTTCCTCCTTCAGTTAAGCCTTCTCAAACAGAAATACATACGGTCTCGGGCAGACAACGGCATCGTGATGCCCAAAGTCGGCGACGACTTCAACGCCTGTTACAAGTCAGTGCCCTTCCAGTTGACCGGCGCGCAGCAGAGGGTAATCAAGGAAATACGTGCGGACCTTATGTCCGGGCACCAGATGAACCGTCTGCTCCAGGGCGATGTGGGTTCAGGCAAGACTCTCGTGGCGGTGCTGAGCTGCCTGCTTGCGATTGGCAATGGTTATCAAACCTGCATAATGGCTCCCACCGAAGTGCTTGCCCAGCAGCATTACAACAATATCCGGAAGTATCTGACCAACACTTCGGTGAAATGCGCATTGCTCACGGGCTCCACGGGAGTAAAGGACCGCCGTGAGATCCACGCCGGACTCGAAGACGGGTCGATAGGCCTGCTGGTGGGCACTCACGCGCTGATCGAAGACACCGTTGTCTTCAAGAAGCTGGGATTCGCGGTAATCGATGAACAGCATAGGTTTGGGGTAGACCAGAGAGCGAAGCTCTGGGCTAAGGGCCCTGACGGAGTCCCGCCTCACGTGCTCGTGATGACCGCCACCCCTATCCCTCGCACTCTGGCGATGACGGTTTATGGCGATCTGGATGTGTCGGTTATCGACGAGATGCCGCCGGGCCGCAAGCCCGTGCGCACGACCTTGCACACCCCGGCAAAGATGCCGGCGGTGTACAACTTTATGCGCCAGGAGATTGCGAAGGGGCGGCAGGTGTTCGTGGTGTACCCGATGATATTCGAGAACGAAAAACTGGACCTCAGCAATCTGGAACGCGGGTACGAAGACATAATGAAAGAATTCCCGCTGCCTCAGTATAAGACCGCTATGGTGCACGGCCAGCAGGCGACGGACGTGAAGAATTTCAATATGGACGCATTCGCGGCGGGAAGGGCCGATATCCTGGTCTCCACCACCGTAATCGAAGTCGGCGTGGATGTGCCGAACGCGTCCGTTATGGTCATAATGAGCGCCGAAAGGTTCGGGCTCTCGCAGCTGCATCAGCTGCGCGGACGCGTCGGCCGCGGAGCCGCGGACTCTCACTGCATCCTTATCCGTGACCTTAAAACATCTAAAGAATCGCTTCAGCGCCTCGAACTTATGTGCCGCACGGAGAACGGCTTCGAGATAGCCGAAGAAGATATGAAGATGAGGGGGCCCGGAGACCTCGAAGGCACTATGCAAAGCGGCCTTCCCATCTCGCTGAACATTGCCTCTCTCGCCAAAGACGGACTTATTCTCGGCGAAGCCCGCGCCTACGCCCAGAAAGTGCTGAAGACCGACCCGTCGCTTTCCGATCCACGCAACGCGCGGCTCGCCGCGGAACTCCGGAAGGAGAAATACCGGGTCCAGGACTACAGCAAGATCTCGTAAGCACGAATTATGAAAAATAATTCGTATCTTTGGGCGCTTATCGTTTGATAATAAAACACTCGACAGATATGAAGAAAATTCTTACCGCCATCCTTTGTATGACGATTTCGCTCGTGGCTTTTGCCCAGAGCGCAAATATGCTTTCGATGGCACGTGCAGAACTCGCGAAGCGCGGTCTCGAAGAGACTGAGGTCCGCGCAAGGCTTATGCAGGAAGGCATCGATGTGGACAGTATTCCGCCCACTGAGTATGCCAATTACCAGAGCCGCGTGATGGATATCATTAACAAGATGCAGGCGGAAAAGGCTGCCGCGAAGGCTGCTGCGGTGCAGACCACCCCTTCTGCAGGCGAAGCTGAGACGGTTTCCGGAACGGATATCATCGCCACAGCCGCGGCCCAGGCCGAAACTCCCAACGAGTTCCCTCAGACTACTCTGGGAGAGGCGGCTGCTGAAGAGGCTCTCGAGACCGCTCTCGAGGAGAATAACGTCTCCAAGACCGCAGGCGACGACATTTATGGCCACGCCCTCTTTACCGGCACTTCGATGGATGTGTTCCGCACCACGGACGGCGCCCAGGCCCCTGAGACCTACATCCTTGGCGATGGCGACGAAGTCCACATCAGCATCTTCGGCTCATCCCAGACTGAGATTCATCAGAGAATAGCCCCTGACGGCTCGATCCAGCCCGCCGGTTCTTCCAAGATTTTCCTCAAGGGAATGACGCTGGCCCAGGGCCGCAAGGCAATAATCTCCAAGCTCAGCCAGCATTATTCCTTCCGTCAGGACCAGATTGCGATCACGATCACGACGGCCCGTACGGTTATGGTCAACATCTATGGTGAAGTGGGTGTTCAGGGCGGCTTTACCATCAGCGCACTTAATAACGCATTCAATGCCCTTGCAGCTGCCGGCGGCCCCACTGCGATGGGGTCCATTCGTAACATCCAGCGTTCCAGGGCAGGGAAGACCGAGCGTCTTGACCTCTATAAATTTATGACCGGCGAAGGCGGCAAGGTGCAGTTCGACGTTCAGAACAACGACGTCCTCTTCGTGCCCGTGACCCAGAAGATAGTTCGCATCGAGGGCGCCGTCAAGCGTCCTATGCGTTATGAACTGATCGACGGCGAGAGCCTGAAGGATCTCATCCAGTACGCAGGAGGCCTGAACGACAACGCTTATCCGAACTTCGTCCAGATCGAGCGCCGCGAGGCAGGTGAACTCAAGTATATCGAGTACGACCTCAGCAAGATAGTGGACGGCAAGCAGAAAGCAGAGCTCGCCAGCGGCGATGTGGTCCGCATCAAGACGGCAGACCGCCCGATGGAGAACTTCGTGTCCATAGGCGGAGACGTCTACTACGGCGGCCGCTTCGATTTCGAGAAGAACAACAGCCTGCAGGCCCTCATAGCGAAGGCCGAGCCCAGGTTTACCGCCCGCAGGGACTTCGTCTTCGTGGAGCGCACCTACGACGATGAGACTGTCGAGGTCCTCACCGTTCCGTTCCCCGGCGAAGAAGGCAACCCTGATTTCAAGCTCCAGGCAAGGGATCAGGTCCGCGTGCTTCAGCAGGCCCAGTTCCAGGATAAGGGCACAATCACCGTCACCGGCGATGTCCGCAACCCCTTCACAAGGGAGTTTGGCCTGAACGACCATATGACCCTCTCACAGGCAATAGAGTATGCCGAGGGTGCCCGTTACACCGCCCGTAAGGACTATGTCTTTGTGGAGCGCACCAAACCGGACGAGACCGTGGAGGTCCTTACCATACCCTTCCCGGGGGAGAACGGCAATCCGGACTTCGAACTTCAGGCAAGGGATGTGGTCCGCGTACTCGCCCAGGCCTCATATCGCGACACTGAGGAAATCAGCGTCAGCGGTCAGGTCCGCAACCCGTTCACCAAGGCCTTCGGCCTCAACGACCGTATGACTGTGGCCCAGGCGATCGAGTATGCAGGCGGACTCAGGCCTACCGTTTACCCGGTGGCCTACATCTTCCGCAAGGATATCACCAACCCCGCGAAGAGGCAGTATTTCCCCGTATCGCTTGAGACGGAGGGCGAAACTCTCCTCCAGCCGGGCGACGAACTCCGCGTCTACGACAACACCACCTACACAAACATAGGCGAGCTCCGCGTCAGCGGCGCAGTAAAGACTCCGGTGAACATTACCTTCGACTCTTCCGTGTCGATGCACGACCTGCTCACGATGGCCGGTGGATTCACCGTCGGCGCTTCTTACGACAAGGTGCAGGTGTTCCGTATGAACATCTCGAAGAAGGATGAAGTTTCCTTTGACACTATCACTCTCACAGTCGACGAGAATTACTATCCCACCGACAAGAACTTCCAGCTCCAGCCCTACGATCACATCGTCGTGCGTATGACGCCCAACTTTACCCAGGGCCGCACCGTGGAGATCAACGGCCGCGTGAAGTATCCGGGAGTCTATGTGATAGAGGACAGCCGCACCCAGCTTTCCAGTATAATCAAGCTCGCCGGCGGCCTGCTCGACGACGCATCGCCTTACTGCACTCTCTTCCGTACTTATAACGGCCGCGGAGTCATCGGGATCGATCTTAATGACCTCAAGAAAATGCATCTGAGCAAGAACTGGGACGACCCCATCCTTATGGACGGCGACGTGGTCAACATCGTACGCGCAGAGAACGTGGTGGTAATCCGTGAGCTCGGGACCCGTATGGCCCAGTATATCCCTGCGGATTTCTCCTCCACCCAGAAGACTCTCGTCTATCACGGTGGACGTTCTGCCAAGTGGTACATAGACAACTATGCCGGCGGTCTTGTGAAGACTGCGGACAAGAACAGCGTTACCGTCACCCTTCCCAACTACCAGACAGTCGGCACTAAGCGCTTCCTCGGAATACGCAGCTATCCGAAGGTGGAACCGGGAAGCACCATCACGGTTGCAATAGACCAGGAGAAGAGGGAGCAGATTGAAAAGCCGCAGGAAAAGACCAAAGTCGATTGGGATGCAGTCCTCTCCAGGACGCTTGCCACCATCACATCCGTCGCTTCCTTCATACTCCTCATAGAAAGACTCTAGCCCTATGGACGAAAACAAAACCTACAACGCTCCCGAAGAGCAGGAAGAGGAAGGCATAGACATTATGGCTATGGTGCGCAGCCTGTGGGATGGCCGCAAGACTGTGATCATCGTCACCGCCGTGTTTATTGTCCTCGGACTCGTTGCCGCGCTCACGATGAAACGCACCTACACCGTGAACACGGTGATGGTGCCCCAGGTGAGTTCCCGTTCGAATTCGTCGCTTTCCAGCCTCGCATCGCTGGCAGGCTTCGACATAGGCGCATCCAATATGAGCGGTGGAGACTTGTCGCCCCTTGTGTATCCTCAGATAGTGAACAGCGTGACTTATCGCAAAGCGCTGATTTACACTCCTGTGCACTACGAAAAGGCAGACACGGCTGTGAGTATGTATACTTACGCGAAGGAGTACGCAAAACCGTCTGTCCTCGGGGTTGTCAAGAAGTACACAATCGGTCTTCCAGGCGTTATTCTCGGCGCAGTGCGCAAACCGAAACCGGAGCTTGAACTTCCCGCTTCGGGCGGAGCTGACCAGACTCCAAAACCCATACTGCTTACCAAGGACGAGGAAAAACTCATCAAAGTCATCGCCAAATGCGTGACTTTGAGCGTGGATAAGAAAGAGGGCTATATCAGTCTCTCCGTTATCGGCTCGGAGCCCATCCAGACTGCCGAACTGGCTATGAAAGCCCAGCAGCTGCTCCAGCAGGAAGTTACTCGTTTCCGCACGGAGAAGGCTCAGGATAACCTCGATTACATCCAGGCCCGCTACGATGAAATAAAGGCTGAAGCCGAGTCATATCAGAGCCAGCTCGCCACGGTGCGCGACCGCTCGCAGCAGATGAGTACTGCCAAGGCGCGTATCGAGGAGGAACGCATACAATCCAAGTACAATGTCGCGAACTCCATCTACTCGGAAATGGCGAAGCAGCTGGAGCAGGCGAAGATGCAGGTCAAGAGAGACACTCCGGTGCTTGCCATTATCCAGCCTGTAACGGTTCCCGTACAGCCTTCAAACAGCAGGGCCAAGACCCTTGTGATCTGGACCTTCCTCGGATTCGTCCTGGGATGCGGGATAGTTATCGGAAAGGGTTACCTCCCGAAACTCAAGGAAATGTTCGCGGAGAAGAAGGATCAGTAATCCAACTTCGAGTAAGTTTTTTCAAACAGAGTGAAACTGCCTCCGGAAAGGGGGCAGTTTTCTGTTGTGTCCCCGATCTTGAGAGTAAGAACGCCGTCGTTCTCGGAATAGGTGCCGGACGTGGTCTCAAAAATTAGTGGACTTACGCGAGTAGAGGACACATTGCCGGTCCACAGCCCTGAAATGCGAGTGAATCTGTCCTTGCCGTTGAACAGAATCACGGAAGGAATATCGGCCGGATAGCCTGTGTTGTTGTAGGTCCAGACTGTTCCCTTGAGGCTTGATATTTCCTCTTCCTGAAGCGGGCCGCATACGAGTTGCGCAGCGTACACACCCATAATCGCAACGTCTTTGTAAAAAGTGAAGTCCTTCCCGGCGATGTCTTTTTTCGCGCCGCTCCAACCGTATTCGGGGATGGTTTCCTCACGGGTGATATTGCTGTAAAGCAGTTCCACGCACTCCCCGTCCGAGGGGAAATATGCTACGTGAAGATTATTGCTCACTGGGGAAGCCCAGACTGTCCCGGCAAGGGTCGGGAAAGCATAAGGTTCCAGACGGGTGAAATGGTCGTTTGTCTTGCTGCGCTTCAGACCACTGAAAGTGCGGTTGAGTATGAAGTCAGATGCGAACTCGGTAGAGATCGTGACCAGATGACCGTCGGTAACGTAGGTGCCGTGGTCAATCTGATAGCGCTTCAGCGACGAATTGAACTGAAGCAGGCTGGCGTTCTCCTCGTCGTGGAAGCACGCCCACGTGGTGGTTCCGTCCGTCGTAATAGACCACACGGTGTCCGGCAACTGCACAAAGATAGCTTCTTTGTAGGAGCAGGAAGACAGGATAGGAATAAGCGCCGCCGCCAGAATCAGAAAACGTCTCATTGTATGAAACTGGCGAAGTATCCGCCGAAGAACACGTTGGTAATCAGATAGCCCACGACCGTGGACACGAACACGCTTATGAGGCCAGGCATCATAAAACTATGGTTGAGCAGGTACTTGCCTATGACTGTCGTGCCGCTGCGGTCGAAGTTGACGGTGGCGATATCGGACGGATAGTTAGGGATGAAGAAGTAGCCGTAGACGCTCGGGAGCACGCCCAGAAGCACGGGGCCGGCTATGCCGAGCTGATAGGCAAGCGGCAGCATAGCCACCACCACGGCACCCTGCGAATTGATCAGAACGCTGACGAGGAAGAATACCAGCGCTATGCTCCACGGATACTGGGTCACTACGCCCTCGAGCATCACCTTCATCTGGTCCATATAGTTGCCGAAATAGGTGTCCGCCAGCCACGCGATGCCGTAGATTGCGACCACGGCGACCATACCGGATTGCCAGACAGCTCCTGCGACCGCCTTCTTCGGCGAAGCCTTGCAGAACATAATGTTGCACGCCGCGGCGACCAGCATAATGATCTGGATGCAAAGGTTCATTTTCGGAAGCTTGATGGCTTTCGCCACAGACACTCCGTCCGCGGTATGGATCATCTGGCAGAAAGCAAAGCCGACGATGACCACCAGAGCTCCGAGGAAGATGAACACGGAAGCCTTCGCCTCCTTGCTGATGACCTTGTCCAGGGTCGTCGCGGAGTTGCCGTACATATACTTGTATGTCTCCGGATCGTTCTTGCGGGCAAGGAAGTCGGGGTCCTTATCCAGGTCCTTGCCCCTTTTGTACGAGGCCAGAGCCGCGCACATAAGGCCGCAAACGCAGGCCGGGATGGTGACCATCAGCACCTGCGGGATGCTGACCATATAGTTATTGGCGTTCGAGATAGTCACGAATGCGACCACCGCCGCGGCGATAGGCGAACAGGTGATGCCCACCTGCGAGGCGATCGAGGCGACCGCGCAAGGCCTTTCCGGACGTATGTTCTTCTTAAGGGCGATGTCGCAGATGATGGGCATAATAGTGTATACCACGTGTCCGGTTCCCACCAGGACCGTCAGGAAGAAAGTCACAAGCGGCCCCAGGAAGGTGATATGCTCCGGATGCTTTCGCAGCATCTTTTCGGCCACCTGTATCATCCAGTCCATACCGCCTGAAGCCTGAAGGGTTCCCGCGCAGGTAACGGCTGCAATGATGATGTAAATAACGTCGGTGGGAGGGGTGCCGGGCTTTAATCCGAAGCCGAAAACCAGGATTGCAAGACCGATGCCCGAGATCGCGCCGAGGGCCAATGAGCCGTAACGCGAACCCACATATAGCGCTGCCAGTACTATCAGCAGCTCTATGATCATTGTGAAAGTCATTCCGGAAAACTTAAAAAAGCCGCATCGTGGGATGCGGCTTCAGGTGAGATCAAATAATTAGTCAACCTTCGGGCCGGCCTTGACGAGTGCCTTGCCGGCGGCGTTGGTTTCGTACTTCTTGAAGTTCTTGATGAAGCGGGCGGCGAGGTCCTTGGCCTTTGCATCCCACTCCTCGGGCTTTGCATAAGTGTCGCGAGGATCGAGAATGCCGGTGTCCACTCCTTCAAGCTTGGTAGGGACTTCGAAATCGAAGAACGGAATCTTCTTGGTGGGGGCTTTGTCGATCGAGCCGTTGAGGATGGCGTCGATGATTCCGCGGGTGTCCTTGATGCTGATACGCTTGCCTGTTCCGTTCCAGCCGGTGTTCACGAGGTAAGCCTTGGCGCCGGACTTCTTCATCTTCTTCACGAGTTCCTCGGCATACTTGGTCGGGTGGAGCTCAAGGAAGGCCTGGCCGAAGCAGGCGGAGAAGGTCGGGGTGGGCTCTGTGATACCGCGCTCGGTACCTGCGAGCTTGGCGGTGAAGCCGCTCAGGAAGTAGTACTTCGTCTGCTCGGGGGTAAGGATGCTGACGGGAGGAAGAACTCCGAATGCGTCTGCGGAGAGGAAGATGACCTGCTTCGCTGCGGGGCCGTGGCTCTCCGGACGCACGATCTTCTCGATATGATAGATCGGGTAGGAGACGCGGGTGTTCTCGGTGACGCTCT
>JAGAAF010000007.1 GCA_017615435.1 Bacteroidales bacterium | reverse complement strand
CAGCGCGAGGTCTGGCTCGTAATCGAGAACGTTCGGGCGCATCTCCGCGCGTTCCGACTCGAGAACATACGGCGGGTTGCTGACGATAATATCGAAAGGGCCCTCTAAGGGAAGGGGCGGAGCCAACACGTCCGCCCGGCGGAAGGAGACTCGGGGATCGTGGAATTGGTTTCGCGCGACGTTCAGCGCTTTCGGGGAGATGTCCACTCCCACGACGGAGGCATCCGGGATTTCCAGCGCGAGGGTCCAGGCGATGCAACCTGAGCCAGTGCAAAGGTCCAGTATTCTGGGGTCATGGCCGGCAGCGACCGGGGATTTAAGCACGGCTTCTATCAGTTCCTCCGTTTCCGGGCGGGGTATGAGCACGTCCGGCGTGACGCGAAAACGCCGGCCGTAGAATTCGGCATAACCGAGGATGTACTGGATAGGTTCTGATTTCAATAGCCGCTCCATATCGGGAGCCAGTGTCTCTCCGTCTATCTCACGGTCGGGTTCGGTGACCGGCGCGTAACTCGGCATACCGAGACGCTCCTGAAGAAGTATGCTCACGATGCTTCGGGCCTCGTCCGACGGGTAAAGCCGGGAGAGGTCCTCGACTGCCTTGCTCTGAAAGTCCGCAAGGCGCATCGTTTAACGGGAAGCGAAGATGTTGCCGCCGAAGTCGACCACCTTGAAAGATTCCTCGCGGCTGCGCGCGAAGGATCTCTGGATGAGGTTGTCGAGAACCTTTGAGAAAGGAATGCCCGTGTACTCCCAGAGGTAAGACGAGAGCGAACCAGGGATGGTGTTGATCTCGTTGACGTAGATACGGCCATCCGTCTCGTCGATCATAAGGTCGATTCGGGCGAGGCCTTCGCAGCCGAGAGTCTTGAAGGTGCGCATTGCGAATTCCTGCACGAGTTCGGTGACGTTGTCCGGGAGGTCGGCTGGCAGCTGACGCTTCAGCGAGGCCATACCCGCACCGTCGGCGCCCTTGGCTCCGGCGAGCTTCGGACCGGCGACTTTCGCGCCGGTCAGCTTCGCGCCCTTGGAGCCCTTCGCGCCGCCGCTCTGGTACTTGTCCGAGTAGCTGAGAATCTCACCGCTTCTTAACGGAATCTCGCAGACTGAAGGCTTGCAGTCGTAGTAATCGCCCATCACGGAGCAGTTCACTTCCTTGAGCTTGCCGAGCATACGCTCCACGATCACCCTCGTGGTGAACTGGGCGGCATAGTCGATCGCCTGCTCCAGCTCTTCCCTGTTATGCGCGGGAGAAATACCCACACTCGAACCGGAGTTCGCCGGCTTGATAATCACGGGATACGGGATGGTCTTCTCGATATTGTTCAGCACGGTCTCGCGCCTGTCGTCCCACTCCTTGTCCGTGAACCACACGAAGTCCACGACCGAAATGCCGCTGTCGCGGAGGATCTGCTTCATCGCGATCTTGTCCATACCGTTGGCCGAAGCGAAGGTGTTGCATCCGACGTAAGGGATACCGATTACCTCGAGCACGCCCTGGAGAGTTCCATCTTCGCAGTTGGTTCCGTGAAGGGTCGGGAGTATCGTGTCGATCTTCGCCACCACTTTCTGCTTTCCGAAAGCGCCGTTGGTGTAGAGATTATGGTCGCCGTAGACCGACTTGAAGAACACTTCCTTGCACTCCTTGAAAAGAGCGGGCATATTGCGGTACTTCGCCAGATCCATCAGGGCCTTGCCGGTGTACCACTTTCCGGTCTTCGCAATGTAGATTGGAACTATCTGATACTTCTCCGTGTCCAGCGCCTCGATAACCTGCAGGGCAGTGACCACCGAAATCTCATTCTCGACGGACCTTCCGCCGAACAGAACTCCAACGTTTAGTTTCATAATGGCTTCAAATTTAGCATTTTTTTATGAAAGTTTGTGGATGAGCGGAAGGCGGAGGGAACAGATATCCTCGATCTTTGAGATTATCTCCAGACACCGGGCCTTGGGGATACGTATTTCAGTACCGGCTTTGAGAACGTCTTCCAGCGAAGGATCGCCGTGGTAGAAGACAGAGGTTGCGTGTTCGCCGTTTGTGCCCTGAGGGGAATAGGTAATGTCGTAAGCAGGCGCGAGGCTCCACTTACCCTCTATGCACAGGAAGGAGAAGTTCTTGGAGTGGTCGTCTTTGTTGATTGCCACTATATTGAATACCATACGGCGAAACATTTCCTCAACCTGAACGGGGTCCTGGGTAAGGAAGCCGGTAAGGGCCAGGAGATTTGTATAATCTGCGCTTTGGTTTTTGAAATCAGTTTTTAGAAGCGCTGAAGCGGTTAGGGTGTGAATCCTCTCTCCGTTGCGGTCGATATCAAAGCGCTCTATCGCAAAATATTTGTCATTTATAAGCTCAATCCGGGGGATGGTAATCCCACATTCCCCTGCAGTCTGCATATAAAGATACTCCTCCCTGCCTATCGACTCCGAATCATATATATGGCGGAACTTGACTATCCAGTGAGTACCGTCAGCCCTCCGGGCAACCACCTTCGGCCTGGCGCCGCCCGAATTAGCGCTGTTGTAGTAAAGCAGCGCCTCATCGCCTTCACCCTTTTCGGACAACACCTTCAACGCTTCTGATTGAAGCAACTCCAGAGCTTCCGGATCGACCACCTCTTTTTGGCGGCCGACTCCCGGCATCTCAGGAACATACATAAGCGCGCCCATTCCGGCCGTTCCTATAATGGACAGAATCTGCGGCACAGACAGTTCCTTCAACGACGATCCCTGTTTTTTAAGTATGCGGTCCAGCAGGAAAAGACCATAGCCATCCGGAATGCTGTCTTCGAACACGGCGAAGCCACCGCCGAACTTCTCCGGATCACCGACGAACAAGCCGCTCTTCAAAGGCAACTCAGTCGGCGAAATCGAAAAGCCATCCGCAAGCCACTCTTTATCATACTCAAATACACAGGCGCCGGTGGAGCCATCCTTCTGGATAGTTCCAACCATACTGTTCCGGTATAGGACATACAATACTTTAATTTCAGGTATCATCTGCCTTTGATTCTGCTTCGGTTGTTGTTGATTTGCTCCAGTTCTTTAGCTGTCGAGTATTTCGTCCTGCCAAGAACGGCGCCGAGTTCATCGAAGTAGTCGAATTCGATAACCAGGCGGCAGAATGACTCAAGGGATATTTTGCCTGTCCTTTCGAATCTTTCGATAGTCGGCGCAGGGATATTTGTCAACTCAGACAACGTCCTTCGACTATACCCTTTCTCCAGTCTCCTCGCCTTACTGTTCTCCGCCAAGCGCATCATCAGAATCTCCGGTTGACGCGAATAATTATCCAATCTATATTCCATATAATATTATTCCAAACGTCGAAATTTTGTTTATTTTACACATTATTGTATGCGAATATAGTGATTTGCTCTCTTAAAAACAACACCAAAGCTACTTTGCCCCCGCCGGAGCAAAGTAACCCCAAAAAGAGCCGAAAACTGAAATCAGCTAGACGAATGTGTCGGGGAGGTCGTTTTCGTAGAGGATAGCGGAGCCGGGGGTGGCGAGAATCGTAAGGGCCGCGATAGCCTCGTTCAAGCTGTCTGCGCACATGATGCTGTCGTCCGGCATGCCGGCCGATTTGGCGCCGGCGAGAATTGCGTCGCGGTTGTATTTGTTGACTATGATGAGGATGTCGCAGGAGCGGGCGGCGAGGGCGCCGAGCTCGCGGCAGGCGTCGAACTGGCGGGAGCCGAGTTCGACAAAGCCCGGAGTGACGCAGATGCGCCGCCCGCCCTCTGGAAGTTTCATCGAAGCAAGCACTCCGAGGGCCATCGTAGCTCCGGTAGGATTGGAATTGTAGGCGTCGTCGAGGATAGTGATACCTCCGCGGCGGGACATACTGAGTCTGTGCTCTACGGGCTGTATCTTACTGACTGCCAAGGCGATAGATCTGTCCGGAACGCCAAGGTGTTTAGCCAGAACAATAGCTCCGGTTAGGTCCAGAATATTAGCCTCGCCGAGCAACTGAGTCTTAAGATGGAGCGATCCGGCAGCGTCGATAACATCGAACTCCATACCTCCGGGAGTATACTCAATCGAAGCAGCGCGGACATCGACTCTATGTGCATCTATTCCGAAACGGACGACCTTACAATCCTGACGGATCCCGCCATAAGAAGCGATTCCCGGAGACTCAAAATTGACTACTCCGAAACCATCAACAGGCAGCGAGTCTATAAGTTCAAACTTAGTCTTCTGAATGTTCTCAAACGAGCCGAAGGTCTCAAGGTGCATCTCGCCGACTGCGGTGACGATACCCATCACAGGATGTACGAGATCGCATATTTCTTTAATATCTCCGACCTCCTTCGCGCCCATCTCGCAGATGAACACTTCGTGGAAGGGCTCCAACTTCTCGCGAATTGTACGAACTACTCCCAGGGTCGTATTGTAGTTCCCGGGAGTCATCAACACATTGTACTTCTCACTGAGGATTCTATACAGATAGTTCTTGGTACTGGTCTTACCGAAACTTCCGGTAACGCCGATAACGATAAGATCAGGACGAGATGCCAAAATACGCTTGGCGTCCCTTATGTACCAGTTATTGATCGCCTTCTCAATAGGGCTGTTGACCCAGTCTGCGGCACACAGAATAAGCGGGCAAAAAAGGATAAACAGTGCGCTCAGCCAGAATACATCGAAAAACCACGGCACCAGAGTCAGCAATATAGCCAGCAAGGTAGTCGTAACCGCAAGCCTCACCATTCGGGGCGTGAAGACGAACTTAACCTTCGACTTCCCGAAAAGGCGTGGATACGGATTATCCTCCAGCCACCTCAGAAAGCGGTCGCGCCTGTTCGAATTCTGCTGAAACATCTGCAAATAATATCTCAGATACAGCACCCACGCCGCAACCCAAATGACTATAAAACTAACAACTAATGCAACCATAATATCGTGAATCAGATGGTAGTACCATCTGATTCTATTTCATAAAATTATTAACAACTGATTTGAACAGTCCCGGATCTTCCAGGAACGAGAAATGACTTCCGCCTTTGACGGTGATGAGTCCGGCGTCGGGCAGGAGTTTGCACATCAGCTGCGCGTCGGAAAGAGGGGTGGCGGTGTCGTTGGTGCCCCAGAAAAGGATGACGGGGACGGCGATGCCGGACAGCAGATGACGCAGATCCTGATTCACGGTCTTCGACAGGATAGCCTTCATCCGGGGAGAGGCGGCCGCGTAGTCCGACGAACCCTTTCCGGCTCTCATCTTATCGAACGCCTCCTGATTCCTGCAAACCTTAAGCAAAAACCACTTCGACAACTTGTAGGAATAGACCTTACAATAATACTTCAGCGAACGCTTGGGCTTTATTCCCGCCGCATCCACCAGCATAAGGCGGTCTACCGGCCGCTTCGAAGCGAATACTATCGCGACACGACCTCCGAAAGAATGGCATATGATCGACGGCTTCTCCACCCCAATGGAGTCGCAGAAAGCCTCCAGCATCTCCTCGTATTCATAGACGCCCCAAACCTCGTCGGGCTCGGAAGACTCCCCGAATCCCGGAAAATCCAGTGCAATCACGCGGTGCTTGCGGGCGAAGTCAGGGACGAAAGAATCCCAGATAGTGTGCGTGCAGCCCCAGCCGTGGAGCAGCAGAAGGTCGGAGCCCTCCCCGCTCACGGTGTAGAAAACTCTGGTGCCGTTATAATCGAAAAACATCCTAATCGAAGAAACCTTCTTCTTCCCTCGCCGGCTCGAAACTGCTGTCCGAATCAGTCTCTATGTCTCCGCCCGTGCAGCTGAGATCCAGCGTCATACCGCCCGGAGCGTCGAACCTGTCGTACTCGCTGAATCCGAGCGTCGGGTCCGCGAGGCACTTCTTCATAAAGATACCCCACACGGGAAGCGCCGTCGCCGATCCGCTACCGAGTGCGAGCTCCTTGAAATGGACCATACGGTCTTCGCCGCCCACCCAGACGCCTGCCGTGATCTTCGGCGTGTAGCCGATGAACCAGCCGTCAGAGTTGTCGTTGGTAGTTCCGGTCTTTCCGGCCATCTCTCCGCGAAGTCCGAAGCGGGAGCGGAGACGGCTGCCGGTTCCGTGGTTGACCACGCCTTGCATAAGGTTGACCATCAGATATGCGGTATTCGCGCTGATGGCCTCCGTCTTCTTGTTCGCGAACTCGGTTATGAGGTTGCCGTCCGCATCTTCAATACGGGTGATGAACAGGGGCTCGGAGTACACTCCCCTCGACGGGAAAGTGTTGAACGCCGCCACCATCTCGCAGATGGGGAGATCGGCCGAACCGGCGCAGAGCGAGTACACCTCGTCCACGTGGCTCTTGATGCCCATCTTCTTCATCATCTTGACCATAGCCGAGGGGCCGAACTGCCTCATCAAGTAGGCCGAAATATTGTTGGAGCTATGTGTAAGGCCCCACTTGAGGGTAACCGTCTTTCCTATCCATTCGTCGCGGTCCGTGCTGCGCGGAGTCCAGGTGTCGCCATTGACCACGAAGGTCTGGGGCATATTCACCACGCGGTCGCACGGGGTCATACCCTCCTGCATCGCAAGAGTGTAGAGGAAAGGCTTGATGGTACTTCCCACCTGGCGCTTGCCCTGGCGGACGTTGTCGTACTTGAACCAACGGTAGTTCGGGCCGCCGACATAGGCCTTGACGTGGCCTGTGCCCGGCTCTATGGCCATAAACGCGGCCCGCAGGATGGACTTGTAGTACTTGATGCTGTCGTCCGGCGTCATCAAAGTGTCTACATAGCCCTGTGCATTCCAGGAGAACACCCTCATCGGGGTCTTCACGGAGAACTGCTTGAGAATCTCCTGCTCCGGCACGCCGGCCTTGCGCTGGGTGCGGTAGCGGTCGCTCCATTTGCGCGCCTGCCCCATAAGGGTATTGTAGGTGCTCATCTCCATTGTGTCGGGGAACGGCGGGCGCTTGCGGTACTTCATCTCGCGGTTGAACAGCGGCTGGAGGTTCTTCGACAGCTGTTCGGCAACCGCTTCCTCCGCATAGCGCTGCATACGCGAATCTATGGTCACATATATGCGAAGGCCGTCGCGGTCGAGGTTGTACTTCTCGCCGTTGGCCTTACGGTACTTGGTCAGCCAGCCGTAGAGGGCGTCGTTCGCCCAGCGGATGGTGTCGGCGACATACTCTTCTTCGTAGAGGTAATTGCTGCGCTTCGGCTCGGAAGCGTTCATCTCGCGACGTATCATATCGCGGAAATACGGTGCCAGACCGGCGTTATGGTCCTGCACCTGGTAGCGTAGCTCTATCTCGGTCGCCTGTGCTTCGGCTTTCTCTTCTTCAGAGATATAACCGGCCTTCTCCATCTGCCCAAGCACGAAATTGCGGCGGCTCAGGGCGAGGTCGTAATGGAGGGTGGGGTTATAACGGGTGGGCTTGTTCACCATACCGACCAGCATAGCGGCTTCCTGCACGTTCAGGTCCGCTGGTGTCTTGGAGAAGAAAGTCTCCGCCGCCGACTTGATGCCGTACGCGTTACTGCCGAAGAAAATCGAGTTCAAGTACATAGCCACGATCTCGTCCTTGGTGTAATTACGCTCCAGCTTCACGGCCGTGATCCACTCCTTGAGCTTGATCCAGACCATAGTGCCGGCCTTCACGAACGGGTTCTTGCTGCCCGTTTCCACACGGGGATAGAGGGTCTTCGCGAGCTGCTGGGTGATGGTACTGCCGCCGCCCTGGCTCGAATCCCTCATAAGGAGAGTCTTGAAGAACACGCGCCCTAGGCCCTTGAAATCGATTCCGCAGTGTTTGTAGAAACGTATGTCCTCGGTGCTGATCGCGGCGTGAATGACATTGGGGGAAATGTCGTCGTAAGAAACATAGGTCCTGTTCTCGATGTGGAAGGTGCTCAGCACCACTCCGTCCGCTGAGATGATCTGGGTCGCCAGATTGTTGTTAGGATGCTCGAGTTCCTCAAACGACGGAATCTCGGCGAAATACCACACGGAAGCCAGAAGGCCGAACATCAGCACGACCGGCGTGACAATGATGAACCAGAACCAAAAGATTATTTTTTTACGCGTACGTTCCTGCATAACGGAGCAAAAATACTCATTAATTTTTGAAAAATCCCTTAATTGTGATTTTCTTTGCAGTATGAATTTAGTGATAGTAGAGTCCCCGCACAAAGCGGCGACAATCCAGAAGTTCCTTGGCGAAGGCTACAAAGTGGTTTCCTCCAAAGGCCATATCAGGGACCTTCAGGAAAAGGAGCTGGGAGTAGACCTGAACAACAACTTCACCCCCGAGTATGTGGTGCCGGCCGACAAAAAGAGGACGGTAGCCGAACTCAAAAAACTTGCAGAGCAGGCCGATATGGTCTGGCTCGCGTCCGATGAAGACCGCGAGGGAGAGGCCATTTCGTGGCATCTCACCGAAGCCCTCGGACTCGACCCCGCGAAAACCAGGCGCATCACCTTCCACGAAATAACCAAGACCGCCATCCTCGAAGCCATCGAGCATCCGAGGACGGTGGATATGAACCTTGTGAACGCGCAGCAGGCCCGCCGCGTGCTCGACCGCCTCGTGGGCTACGAGCTGTCGCCGGTGCTGTGGAGAAAGATCCGCCGTGGGCTTTCAGCCGGCCGTGTGCAATCGGTAGCGCTCCGCCTCACCGTGGACCGCGAAAAGGAGATTATGGCCTTCCGGCCGGAACAGTACTACCGTGTGGACGCAGAGTTCACGGTAGGACGCTCGAAGGTGCGCGGCACGCTGGACAAGAAGTTCAGCACGCAGATGGCGGCGTACACTTTCCTCGCCGACTGCATAGGCGCGCATTACACAGTGGAAGATATCGAGCGCAAGGAGGGCGTACGCGTGCCCGCGGCTCCGTTCACCACATCCACTCTCCAGCAAGAGGCAGGCCGCAAGCTGCGTTTCCCCGTGAGTCAGACTATGCGCATCGCGCAGAGCCTCTACGAGCGCGGACTCATTACCTATATGCGTACGGACTCCACCAATCTCTCGAGCCTCGCAGTGAACACCGCGAAGAAGTTCATCACCGAGAATTTCGGCGCGGAGTACTCACACCCCAGACAGTATAAAACCCATTCCAAGGGCGCACAGGAAGCTCACGAAGCTATCCGCCCGACCTACATCGAAAACACCTCAATCAGCGGCACGCCTCAGGAGCAGAAGCTCTACAACCTGATCTGGAAGCGCACCGTCGCCTGCCAGATGGCCGAAGCCCGCGTGATGAACACCGCTATCACGATAGGCATAGACAAGCGCGGAGAAAAGTACGCCGTGCAGGCAGCCGAGATTCTGTTCGACGGATTCCTGAAGCTCTACAAAGAAGGCACCGACGACGAATCGGAGGATGAAGAAATCGCATCCGTGCCGCCTATGACCATAGGCCAGGAACTTGCGCTGAAGGTGGCTGAAGCGAGCTGCAAGTTTACTCAGGCGCCCCTCCGTTATTCGGAGCCGACGCTTGTCCGCAAGCTCGAGGAACTCGGCATCGGCCGCCCGAGCACCTACGCTCCCACCATCACCACCCTCACCACCGAGCGTGGTTACCTCGTGAAGGGCGACAAGCGCGGCGAACTCAGGCCCGTCGTGAACCTGACCCTCAAGGGCGACAAGATCACGGAGACGCAGTGGAACGAAACCGTGGGCGCCGACAAGGGCAAACTGCTCCCGACCGAAATCGGAATGGTCGTCACCGATTACCTGTGCGACAATTTCGAAGATATACTGGACTACGGCTTTACAGCCAACGTGGAGACCTCCTTCGACGACATCGCCGACGGCAAGCTCGACTGGCACAAGTGCATCGCCGACTTCTATTCGCCTTTCCACGCTCAGGTGGAGCAGGCGGTCAGCGACAAGCAGTATATGAAGGTCGAGCGCGAGATCGGCATCGACCCGTCGGACGGCCGTATGATAGTGGCGAAGCTCGGACAGTTCGGACCGTTCGTGCAGAAGGGCGACGGCGACGACAGAGTGTTTGCATCGCTGCCCGCCGGTATGCTCATCGAGAGCGTAACCCTCGCGGACGCGCTTAGGCTGCTGGCCCTTCCCCGCAAGGTGGGAGAGTACGAAGGAGTGGAGATAATCGCCACCAAAGGCCGCTTCGGACCGTACCTGAAATACGGCGACAAGAATATAGGCCTGCCTCGCAGCGCTGACCCGCTTACCATCACCCTCGAGAAGTGCATAGCGCTGATCGAAGCTGAAATCGGGAAGGCCGCGCAGAACCAGGTGCTGCGCGAGTTCGCCGGCGGCATCGCCGTGATGAGCGGCCGCTACGGCCCTTACCTCAAGGCGAACGGGCAGAACTACAAACTCCCGCGCGGGACGAAAGCGGAAGAAGTGACCGAGGAAATGGCAAAGCAGATCATCGCATCTTCCGACCCCACCCAGGGCAGGCGCAGGTTCTCAAGACGCAATAAGTAATTCTTCCATATGAGCGACTACAAAATCGACGAAATGGACAGGAAAATCCTGTCGTTTCTGGTCAAAGACGCAAGGATGCCCTTCCTCGAAATCGCGCGTGAATGCGGGGTTTCCGGCGCGGCCATCCACCAGAGGGTGAAGAAGCTCGAAGACGCGGGCATCATCACCGGCTTTTCGGCCACTGTCAAGCCTTCAGCCCTGGGCTTGCCCGTCTGCGCCTTCATTATGATGAACATCTCCGAAGCCAACAAGTTCAACGATGTCATCGCCGCCCTGAAAAAGATTCCCGAGGTGGTGGAATGCCACTTCATCACGGGTCATTCTTCAATGCTCATCAAGCTGTACTGTTCGGATTTCGACGCCCTGATGGGGGTCGTGCTGAACTCTATCCAGAAGATACCCGCCGTGGACAGCACCGAGACGATGATTTCGCTCAGTGAAGCATTCCAGCGTCAGGTCTGGGTGAAGAAGTCAAAATAGTTTCTCCGCGAGGTCGAGATCCTCTGGAGTCGTAATCTTGATATTGTACCTCTCTCCTTCGATATAGGTGAGAGGTATATTTGATGCCCGCGCCACCGAAGCGTCGTCCGTGAAAGACTTGTCGTAGCCGATTTCGTAGGCCTTTTTGATCAACTCCGATGGGAAGAGCTGCGGGGTCTGGGCGCCGAAGAGCTTCGTGCGGTCGGGATCCGGCTCGCCGCTCGCTTTCAATGTGCCGTCGCCTGCCGGGACCAGGCTCTTGAGCGTGTCGGTTACGGGCATTACGGGTATGACGCTGCGTTCGTCGTTCGAAGTCTCAAGTATGCGCCTGATGAGGTCCACGCTGATGAGCGGCCGCACGCCGTCGTGGATGAAGACCATCGCGCCGTCGGGCACCTTCGCGAGCGCATTGCGTACGGAGTGGAAGCGGGTGATGCCGCCCTCCACGACAATCTGCGGCAGATCGAAATGATGCTCCACGCAAAGGCGCTTCCAAGTCTGGATATGATCAAGCGGAAGAGCCACAACCGGAACGAGATCCGGGCAAGCCTGAAGGAACTTCAGGATCGACTGCTGAAGGATGGGACGGCCGCCGAGAAGCAGGAACTGTTTGGGAACCTGAGCCCCCATCCTTACGCCGCTGCCGCCGGCCACGAACACTCCGTAAACTTTTTTTGACATAATGCTACAAAATTAATTATTTTTGTAAGGATAAACACACACTGAACAAATGGCATTTTCTTTTCTTAGCCAGGAATTGGCTATAGACCTCGGCACAGCCAACACCGTCATCTACCAGAACGGCCAGATCGTTCTCGACGAGCCCAGCATCGTGGCTCTGGATGTCGCGTCCGGCAAGTGCCTCGCGATAGGACATCAGGCGAAGCTTATGCACGAGCGCACGAACCCCGGCATCAAGACCGTCCGCCCTCTGAAGGACGGCGTCATCGCGGACTTCAACGCCGCGGAGATGATGATCAGGGGCTTCATCAAGCAGGTAGGCGGAAAGAGACACCTCTTCGCCCCGAACCTGAAGGTTGTTATCGGCATCCCTTCCGGAAGTACCGAAGTGGAGATCAGGGCCGTGCGTGACAGCACAGAGCACGCCGGCGGCCGCGACGTCTACCTCGTGTTCGAGCCGATGGCGGCCGCCCTCGGTATCGGCCTGGATGTGGAGGCTCCGAAGGGCAATATGGTCGTGGACATAGGCGGCGGCACCACAGAAATCGCCGTGATTTCGCTCGGCGGCCTCGTGGAACAGGAGAGCATCCGTACCGCAGGAGACGTGTTCACCAACGACATTATGTACTACCTCCGCCAGCAGCACAACATCAAGGTCGGCGAGGTCACTGCAGAGCAGATCAAAGTCGGTGTGGGCGCGGTGATAACCGAACTCGACGACGAACCCGAACCGATGGTGATCAAGGGTCCCAACCTTATGACCGCACATCCCGTGGAGGCAAGAATTACCTATCAGGAGATAGCCCACTGCCTCGACAAGTCGATCGCGAAGATCGAGACCTCCATCCTTCACGTTCTCGAGATGACTCCTCCGGAGCTTTACTCGGACATCGTGGAGAACGGCATTTACCTCTCCGGCGGCGGCGCGCTTCTGCGCGGTCTTGCGAAGAGGCTTACCGACAAGGTCAATATCAACTTCATAGTGGCGGAGGATCCGCTCCACGCCGTTGCAAGGGGAACAAACAAGGCGATCAAGAACACCGACCGCTATAAATTCCTTATGCGCTAATGCCGCGCAGGAAGTCCTCGGCAATCGTACTTTCGGCAGCAATCTTCATTCTTCTGGAGGTTGCTGCCATCGCTATGTTGCACAGTTCGTCCGTGCTCCAGGACATCTGGCTGAACCGCGCTTCGCACCGCGTGTCGGGCTGGCTATGGGGCAGCGGGAACCGCATCGCCGGGTACTTCCAGCTGGACTCGCGCAATAAGATGCTCCAGGAGGAGAACGCGCGCCTGTCCGAAGAACTCCGCAAATACCGTGAACTCGAAAAGAGCGAGGAGTATCTGTCCAGGGCGCACACCGTGGACGACGGTTTCGATTACATTTTCGCCCATATAGTCAAGATGGGCACCAAGTCGCAGCGCAATTACATTATTGTGGACAAAGGTCGGCTCGACGGGGTAGGCCCTGACTGCGGAGTGGTCACATCCGAGGGTGTGATAGGCGTCATAGACGCCGCCGACGACCATTTGGCCTATGGCCGCACGCTGATGAACCCGAGTATGCACGTAAGTGTGCGTATCGGTCGCGACGGTGTGGCCGGTCCGCTCTCGTGGAACGGTCGCTCTTCGAGGGGCGCGGTGCTCAGCGGTATTCCGCTCGGATACAAGGCCGAGGCCGGGGATACGCTGTGGACCAGCGGTTACTCAGCCATCTTCCCGGCCGAGATACCGGTGGGGATCGTAGTCGGCTCGAGTACACGCAGCGGAGCTTCACAGGACGTGCAGGTGCAGTTGCTTCAGGACTTCGGGGCGCTGGACTACGTGACCGTGGTGCGCAACCGCAACCTTTCCGTCATAGAGGCGCTTGAACAATCGGCAGAGGAGGCGCAGCGATGAGGAACGGACGTTATTTCATAGTTTTCGCGATCCTGACGCTGGCTCAGGCGCTTATCAGCAACTACTTCCTGTTCTCGCAGTACGTTCTGATCAGCCTGCTGCCGCTGCTTATCGTGAGTCTGCCGTCGCGCTATGGTACGCCCGTCGCGCTCGCGCTCGCCTTCGTGGCCGGCTTCGTCGTGGACTTCGTGGGGTCGGGGACGCTCGGACTGACGAGCTGTGCCCTGCTCCCGCTCGCGCTGCTGCGCATACCGCTTCTGAGGCTGGTCAGCGGCGAGGAGATTATGACCGACCGCGACGACTCTCCCGTCGCGCATCAGGCCACTGCCGAGCAGGCGCTCACCCTCGTGCTCGCGTGCGTGCTGTTCTTCGGGCTCTACGTATGGGTGGATTCGGCTGGCACGAGGCCGTTCTGGTTCAATGCCGTCCGCACGCTTCTATCCACCGGCGTGAGCGCGCTTCTCTGCGTGCTCCTCGGCAATTTCATTTTCGGACAGAACAGATAGATTATGGAGACCAGCCGCAAACTGAACAAGATCAGGATAGGTCTTGCCATCGCCGCGGCTCTGCTGCTCGGACGGCTGTTCTATATCCAGATTGTGAACAGCAAGTACAAGACGGATGCGCTTAACAACTCCATAGTTTATGAGACCATATACCCGCCGCGCGGGGTCATTTATGACCGGAACGGCGAGGTTCTGGTGGGCAATCAGGCGACTTACGACATACTCGTGACTCCGCGTGAAATCAGCGGATTGGATACTCTGGCGCTGGCCCGCGTGCTTGGAGTCGAACTGGATTTCGTGCGCGAAAAGCTGGCGTATTACCGGTCGTATCGGACGCGTATAGGATTCAAGACTCTCGTGTTTTTGAAGCACGTGGAGGAAGATGTGTATATGCGTTTCAGCGAGGTGGAGTACCGCTTCCCCGGATTCAGGGGGCAGATCCGCACCGAACGTATGTATCCGTTCAATGCAGGCGGCAACCTTTTGGGCTATGTGTCCGAGGTGGACGCCGACTACATCAGGAAGCATCCGGAGTACAAGGGCGGCGACAATGTGGGCCGCACCGGGCTCGAGGCCGCACGCGAGGAGGATCTTCGAGGGGAGAAGGGATATCACATTTATCTTCGCGATTCGCGTAACCGCGTGCTTACTTCCTACAACGACGGCTCGGAGGATAAGCTCGCCGTGCCCGGCAAGGACATACGCACTACGATAGACGCACATCTCCAGCAGTACGGGCAGGAGCTGATGAAGGGCCGCACGGGCTCGCTTATCGCGATTGAGCCGTCCACCGGAGAGATACTCGCGCTGGTATCCAGCCCGGGCATAGACGTGGACGTGCTTGCGAATATGGGAAGTAACTATGAGCGTTTGTCCACCGATCCGGGGAAGCCGCTTTTCAACCGCACGGTGCAGGCGAGCTATCCTCCCGGGTCCGTGTTCAAGCTTGTGTGCGGACTTATCGGTATGCAGGAGGGCGTGCTTTCGCCGCGCACGCAGTACAGCTGCTCTCGCGGCTATGTCTACGCGCCGGGCAAGAAGCTCGGCTGCCACGAGCACCGTTCACCGCTGAACTTCATCGAGGCGGTCCGAATGTCGTGCAACGCCTACTTCTGCAATGTGTTCAAGAACGTGCTGGAAAACAAGCGCTATGAGTCCACGGCAGAGGCTTTCGACAAGTGGGAGTCCTACGTTCGCGCATTCGGCTTCGGCAGCAAGCTAGGGACAGACTACCCGGGCGAACTGGGAGGAACTATCCCCACCAGTTCGTACTATGATAAGATCTATGGCCGCGGGCACTGGAAGTTCTCGTCGGTGGTTTCTCTGGCTATCGGCCAGGGCGAAATCGGCGCCACTCCCCTGCAGATTGCCAACCTCGCCGCGATTATGGCGAACAGGGGGTGGTATGTGACGCCGCACCTTTTGGCGGACACCCAGGCCTCGCGTTTCGAGACGGGAATCGAGCCGAAGTACTTCGAGTACGCGGTGGAGGGTATGTACGAAGCGGTGAATATGACGGTCGCGGACGGGTCCACGGCCACGCTCGCGCGGGTTCGCGGGCTGGACATCTGCGGCAAGACCGGCACCGCCCAGAATCCGCACGGCGACGACCACTCCGTGTTCATCTGCTTCGCGCCCCGCGAGAACCCGCAGATAGCCGTGGCCGCATACGTGGAGAATGGTGGTTGGGGAGGTTCAGTTTCGGCGCCCATTGCGTCGCTGCTGATCGAGCAGTATCTTAATGGCGGGGTTGCGCCTGAGAGGACGTGGCTCCGTGAATGGATAAAGGTCAAGTGATGGTAGGACGAGTACAAAGAAGCCTGGTGCACACGATCGACTGGTATCTGGTCGCGTGCTGGTTCGTGCTCATCCTGATCGGGTGGCTGAGCGTGTATTCGTCGTCACATTCGGCGGAGACAGTATCGGCGTTTGACCTTGCGGGCCGTAGCGGAAAACAACTGCTATGGATAGGCATCTCAATGGTTGTCGGAATCGTGATACTCTTTTGGGTGAAGCCGTACATATGGGAGGAGTTCGCGTTCCCCGGATGGATATTCGTCGTGCTCTTGCTGGGGCTGGTTCTGGTTTTCGGAGTGGTGGTGAACGGCTCACGGTCGTGGTTCCAGTTGGGGCCCGTGAGTTTCCAGCCCTGCGAGTTGTCGAAGATTACGACATCACTTGTCCTTGCGCATATCCTGCGCACGCCGGGCTTCAGGCTCGGCAAGCTCCGCGACCTCGCGGCCGTGCTTGCCGTAGTCGGCCTCCCGGCGGCGCTGATTCTTGCCGGGGGTGAGACCGGGACTCTTCTGGTCTATGTGGGATACGTCTTTATGCTCTACCGCGAGGGACTTTCCGGATGGTGGCTGGTATTTATGTTTGCGTTCATCGTGCTGTTCGTCACGGCCATCAGATTCCCTCTGTGGGTCTCGTTCGGAATTCTGGCTTTGGCCCTTACGGTGTATTTCCTGATTGTGCGCCGCCGCATCCGCGGAATCGTGGCGCGTCGCGACCTGATCTGGACTATGATTTTGGCCGGCTTTGTCGGAGCGCTGATGATCCTTTCCACTTCGCTCGTGTTCAACCACGTTCTGAAACCGCACCAGCAAACCAGAATTGAGGTGTTGTTGGGAATGAAGGAAGACCCTATGGGCGCAGGCTACAACGTCAACCAGTCGATGATCGCCATCGGCTCCGGCGGCCTCACGGGCAAGGGTTTTCTCCAGGGCACCCAGACTGCCTACGGTTTCGTGCCGGAGCAGAGCACCGACTTCATCTTCTGCACCATAGGCGAAGAGTTCGGCTTCCTCGGCTGCTCACTGGTAATTCTGCTTTACGTCTTTCTGATCGCCCGCATCCTCGGCCACGCCGAACACTGCCGTGAACCTTTCGCCCGCATCTACGGCTACTGCCTCGCCGGCTGTTTCTTTATGCATATGATGATCAACATCGGAATGACGATAGGTTTGATGCCTGTCATCGGCATCCCCCTTCCGTTTATTAGTTACGGCGGCTCCTCGATGCTCTCCTTCACCGTGATGCTGTTTATCTTTTTGGCGCTATTGAAGCAGGAACGCCGGTTTTTCTAGTTCGTTTCGGCATCCCCGACGGCTCTCTCGCCCTCTCGTGTGTCTCTTGAAGCGCCCGAAGGTATTGGTTTGCGGAAGGTGTGCGGGGTGTTTGCGGAAGGTGTGATTTTGTGAGGGACACCTTCCTCTTGCGAACCAGCATAGAGAACCTTCTGGGGCACATTGGCTGCGGAAGGTGTCACACTTAAAAACACACCTTCCGCATTTGACTAGCACACCTTCCGCAAATATTGACAGGGAGCGAGTTACTGCGAGCGACCGGTACTGCAAGGGGCGAGGCCTGGCTATGCCGAGCCCCGTCACCAGGCATCTGCAATTAAGGACACCGAACCAAAGCCACAATCGCGCAAGCAGAGCCGTTCACTCGAGCTCTGCGCAGCGCGATCCTGTGTCAGGTTTATTTGTTCAAGGTTTGCTTTTGCGCGGCACACCTTGAACGCGCAATCATGAACAGAAGGTGTCTGAATGGCATTTGACCGTTCAAGGTCTCACAGATAAAAACAAACCTTGAACACAAGATCCACGCACAAGCGTAAAAGTTGAACGATAGTCCGCATTTCGCGTTCAGATATTTTTCGTATTTTTGCAGTCGCGTCCGGCGGCTTCGGCCTCCGACGCTCAGCCTTGGTGGTGGAATGGTAGACACGAGGGACTTAGACGAGCTCTTTGAAATAGCTATTTGTTAAACGCGTTAATTTTTGTATTTTCGTGTTTGCCATGAGCAAACAAAAATATACAATAGAAGCGCTACAGATTGCGGTTGCGGAAAACGTTTCAATCGCCGGAGTACTACGCCAATTGGGATTAAGACCGATTGGTGGGAACTATCGTACTATTCATCGGTTGATTGAACATAATAATCTAGACACCAGCCATTTTACTGGTCAAGGGTGGAATGTGGGGCTTGCTTTTAAGCCCAAAAGAGCCATCCCAAACGAGGAGATTTTCCGGAGGGATTCTAATTACAAGTGTTCCTGGAGATTGCGTGAAAGATACAAGATTGCTACAGGAATCACATCTTGTGAGAATTGTGGATTGAGTTCATGGCAAGGAGTTCCCATCCCGTTGGAGATTCATCACATAAACGGAAATAACACCGACAATAGATTAGATAATCTGCAATTGCTTTGTCCAAATTGTCACGCTTTAACAGACAACTATAGAGGAAGAGCACAATTGAGTGCTCTCTCTGAAAAGAGAGATGTAGAATGTCGTAAATTCAAGGAAGCCTTAACGGGTAAAGCCGATGGTAATCTTGAGCCAAGCCTTCGGAAGAAGGAAGGTGCAGAGACTAGACACGACACACCTAACGGGTAAAACCTATGGTGAAGGAATAGTCCAGACCACAAACTAGACGGTGGCGAAAGCCATAGTGGTAAGAAAATCCCTTGGCCCGAAACGGCCGTGCGGGTTCGATTCCCGCCCGAGGCACATCAGGACTTTGTAATCTGCTAATTTTCAAGCACTTACAAAGTCTTTAATTTTTCTATCCACCATATTTGGTCACCTTTTGGTCACCTTG
>JAGAAF010000042.1 GCA_017615435.1 Bacteroidales bacterium | reverse complement strand
GAAGCATCCCAGCTGAACCATTCGCCGGAAGCGCCATTGCGGGTCTGGCTGTTCAGGGTCACCTTGCTCCAGTCGAATTTGGCACCCGGAGTCCAGCTTGCCGTCAGGGTAGTGGACTTGCCGGGGGCAACCCAGTTGTCCTCGTAATTCAGACTGAAGTAAGATAGATCGGCCACCAGCTCGGTAAGCGTGGCATTGATGCAGATGGTGTATTCATCGCCATCGGGGATATAGTCCTCCGATTCCTGATCCCATATCCAGTTTGCAAATACAAAGACGGCCAGGTATTGATACTGTCCGGAGTAGGCCTTGGTGCCGCTCTTTTCCTTCAGATAGAACTGGCTGCTGCCGTCCAGCTTGACGTTGCCGCCCTGGCCCACGTGGGCATCAATCGTATTATTTTCGCCCATTCTGAAGGTTCCCATCTTGATGCCGGCCCAAGGATATTTCTGGTAGAACTCCTGGTTGATGGTGACGAGCTTATTGGCCACTTCCGGGGGAATCTCTCCGTAAAGCCAACCCTTTGTATCCGGATTCCCTTCTTCGTCTGTATCTTCGTCCATACATTCCAATTGGATGACCTGTTTACTGCCGTCCATATTGCTGGTGCCAACATACCATTTGGAGTACTCCGGCGGAAGGTTGTAAACTTGTACGTCTCCGCCCTTCTTCTGGATGGAATAGGTGTTGTCCTTAAGCTTCTCCGCCTTTTCGATGGGACTGTCCGTGATCGGTTCTTCGGCATCAAGAGACAGGACATTGGCGGTGGCGGTAGCAAGGTTTCCCTGCTGGAACAGGCCGTCTTTTTTGTCTTCCTCTATCTTCTTGACTGTGCCCTTTACAGTGCCTCCAGTAAAGCCCTGGGGATCCGGTGTGGTGAAGGTTACTGACACGCTGCCTGTTGCATCCGTAGTGGCCGATGCCGGGCTTACAGAACCGCCGGTAGCTTCAAAACTGATGGTTGCAGTGTAATGGCTGATATCCTCCGCCTGCCCTGACAACCCTGACAAGAGGCTTACACTGAAAGTAAAAGATGCCGATCCGTCGGCCGCAATCTTCTGCGAGCCGGGCACGACAGTAAGTGTCGCGGAATGACTTGCAATTTCCTGCACATCACCTTCCCCGCAAGATACAAACACTCCTGCCGCAAGGGCAAATACTGCCAAGAATTTTGAGATTTTCATAAATATGTGATTAATAGTTACGTTCTAAACCTTACGCAAACTTAAATAAAGTTTAGAAAATAAACAATACGCGGAAACGCCGACATTTCTTATATTTGTAAAGAACCCTTTCAGGATATGAAGAAACTCCTCAAATGGATGCGTCCCCGCCTGCGTCTGTGGGCGATATACCGCGAACTCGGCTTCGTCCCCTGGCGTAAGCCGGCCAAGGCCCGCAAAGAGAGCAAAGGTGTGTACATAGGCACGCGCGAGGCAATTCCCTTTATGAACGACGACGCGAAGCGCACGCTCTCGCACCTCTTTATGCGCCCCGGGTATATGATGCGCGATTACATTATCCGCGGTGACCACGAACACTATCTTGCTCCCTTCACAGCCCTGCTCGTGTTCTATTCGGTGTTCACGCTCCTCGTCGCCATAGTCAACCCCCAGGCCTCGAAGGGCTCTTTCGCCGAATCACTTTCCCGGGGTATGAAAGACGGAAGCCTCATCATACAGACCGACAGCACCAGCCGTCCGGGCACTCAGGAGCAGATAGGCAGAGCGATGGTGGCCGTCAGCGATGCCATTATGCTCACCCAGCTGGACCTGCATCCCGAGGCGGCTGATGCGCCGTGGAAAGAATCCCTCGCCGCAATCGAGGGCGACCTCCGCAGCAAGGGACTCCCGCTGTTCCTTGGGAACTTCCTGATGATGTGGATGACGCTGGCGATAGTGCTCCGTAAGAGCAAAGTCAGTTTTTCCGGAGCTGCCGCCGCTTCCGCCTACATCCTGTGCCAGTACTGTATCTTTATGTTCCTTGCGCTCATATTCAGTTGGGGAAAAGACTCCGACCTCGGCGTCCTTCTGATGGGAGTGCTGCTCTTTATCGATTACCGTCAGCTTTTCGGTATGGGCAACCGCAAGTCCGCCCTCCTCACTGTAAGAACCGGTCTGGTCTACCTCCTGCTGATGGTTTCATTCTACCTTCTCCTTGCCATAGGCCTTATCATTTTCGCCATTTGCGCAAGTGCGTGAAAAAAATCTTATCTTTACCCTTTGCAATCGGACAATAACACTATAAATCATATGAGCACCCTAATTTTGCACAAGCGTTTCATTCCGCTCGCCGCGGCGCTCCTTGCGCTGGCTCTTTCGTGCCAGCCGGTCGAGGAGTACACCGTCAGCATCGCGGATGTAAACACGGAATTCAGCCTCTTTGAAGAGGGTATTTCCGTGCCTATCGGCTCTACGAGCAAAATCGTCCTGGGCGACCTCCTCAATTCCGCAGGAGAAAGCATAGGCGATTTTCTTAAAACGGATGCATCCGGCAGGCTTATCCTTACCTACGAAGGGAGCACTTCCCTATCGAATCAGATAGCCGAGCTGGATCTTGCCAACCTCGCTCAGATCGACGGTGTCGATTTCTCAAAGCAGTTCTCCTATCACATCGGAGACATCGACCCGGACAATTTCAGCATTGATGCCCGTCAGGAGGAAGTGTCCTACACCTTCACGGACGTGGGAGATCTTGACATAGAGATCGACCCCGTCTCCACCAATATGGACGCGCTGAATTTCAAGGCGGGACTTAACAAGTACAAGGATGCCATCAACGGCAATTCGGATCTCAACCTCGCGAACCAGATAGGCGAGAAGAGTTACACCCGCAATGTCACCAGGAACGCCACAATCGCCACTCTCGCGGCGGCTGCAGGCGGCAGCGAGTTCAACATTCCGAAAGAGCTCATCCCCAATATCACCGTGGACGAGACCAATATCGATGTGACGGTTCCAGACATCGTTCTGCACGAGGACATCTCGGCAATCCGCAACATCGCCACCAAGAACGGAGCGAAGATGAGGGTGACGCTGAGTATCTCGAACAACTTCCTCTCGGACGGAGAAATAGTTCCCGATGTCGATCTGGATATCTCCCAGCTACTCGTAATCCAGGGCGGAAGCGTCATCGATCTTTCCGGATTGAGACTTAATAAGGGCAACAGCTGGTCTGCGACTCACGATTACATCATCACCGGTCTCGCCACCACCGAGTACGAGGGGGCAATCTCCATCGACGAAGACATAGTGCTTGGGGGTACGATTGAGATCAATGATCCTAAGGCATCATCTGCATCCCTTGGCGCCACCGGCGATATGACCATCAAAATCTCGATCACTTTCATCGACCTTGAAATAACATCCGCCGACATAGCGGTTGCACCCGTCGTTTTCAACCACCAGGACATTCTCACCGTCGGCAGCGACGAGTCATTCGACCTTCCTGAGGAGGTGAAAACCGTCAAGGAAGTGAAGATGGACCAGACCAAGCCCATCTACCTTAAGATCACGCCCAGCAACCTCAATATCCTCCACTCAGGAAAGAGCCTGCCGTACACCATCGTGCTCGACTTCCCCGAGGGAATG
This sequence comes from Bacteroidales bacterium, assembly GCA_017615435.1. Next base: position 26,870 of record JAGAAF010000042.1, on the reverse strand, counting down.
GACGTGCAGGGTACCGTTAACGGCAAACTCACCCTCTCGGGCGACCTGGCCCTTGGAGCGGTCAACGAGCCCATAGTCATAAAGTCCTTCTACCCGACCGTAACCGGCAATAAGGTCAAGGTCCTGGAAGAAATCGGAGTCACGGCGGACTTTGCCGCCAACAATCTGGTGATTTCCAGCGACGACATCCCCGGCACCGAAGCCGGAGACATTACTCTTGCGGTGTCGATTGAGGGCGAACCCGCCATCAGCGATATACTCATCGAAACCAACGCCATAGAGAAGGATGCCGCAACCTCAGACGTACTCGAGTTCGCGGCTGACGGTATGGACGCGCTCGGCTCGTTCGTGGTGACCCCGTCGGGCAATCCAGCCATCACTGTCACCTGCGCCCTCCCTGTGGTTACCGGAATGAACTTCGTGACAGGACCCGAAGGCATCCTCTTCACCCTGCCGGACGTCTTCGAGTTCGACGCATCAGGTCTGGATCCTTCGCTCACCTTCAATGCTGAGAACAACACCCTGCTCATCCAGGGCGCCATCCCCGCATCGATAGTCCTGCCCATCTCTCACCTCAGGGTCAACCCCGTGCAGAAACCCGACGGAATGAAGATAGTCACTTCTTACGCCGTTGAGGGCAAGATCCTCGTCCCTGCAGCTGACGTTCTCTACAGTGACCTTCAGGGCATTTCGGGCGCGGTATTCGGCATCACGGTGAACATCCCCAAAATCACCGCTTCTTCTATTGCCCTCGACGATGCGTTCAGTTACGATATCGACGAAAGCTACGATATGGACTTCGAACTGGGAGACAACAATCTGCTAAAGAGCATCACCGAACTCACCCTGGACGAAGTATTCCTCTCCATCAATGCCTCCTTCACGGGGCTGCCCGACCTGGGAGATGGCAAGTACAATGTGGACTTCACACTTACTCTGCCCGACTTCATCACGCCGAGCAGCATTCCTATCAAGGGTTACATTGTGGACGGAGCACTCCCCTTCACACCGGTCAAGATTCAGAAGATCTCCAACGTGCAGATTCCTGAAAACGGCAAACTGTCCGGACAAATCAAGGTCGCCGGTTCGGTCTCGGCTGAAAGCAACAACATCAATCTCGAGTCGCTCCAGTCGGACATCAACATCGATTTCTCAGCGTCCATAGGTAATGCCAGCGGCAAGATCGCCCTCTCGAAGGCGACCGGCGTGATTTCATACCAGCTGGATAATCCCACCACGGTGAAACTCGACAATCTCCCCGAGATGCTCAGGGACGGCAGTCTCTCCCCTGATCTCGACGATCCCCAGATCACCCTCTCTATCAAGTCCAACCTTGGTATTCCGATGAAGGGCGACCTGGATCTCATCCCTTACCTCGGAGGATCAGTCCAGGAAGAGAACAAGATCAGCTTGCACAATATCGAGTTGCCTAACGCTGAAAGTGCAGTAGACACCCTCACCAAGCGCTTCGTGATCTGCAAGTCGGCGACGACTGCACCTCCGGATCACGTAGTCCTCGAGGCCGATGTCACCAAGCTCCTCACCAACATCCCCGACTCTATCCAGATCAGCATCAAGGCGGCCGTGGATGAAACAGTTCCTTCAATTCTGGAGCCTTCAGCCACCTACGTCCTCGATCTCGCCTACGCCATCACGGCTCCGCTCGCGTTCGGCAAGGACTTCCACTTCTCCACAACCACTGACATAGACCTGTCTATGATTGCGGACTACACCGAAATCGGCAGCTTCGGCATCACCGGCAAGGCTGTCAACGATTCCCCTCTCAATGTCAACGTGGAGATGGTCCTTCTCGACACCGAAGATGCAGAAATCCCGCAGGACAAGGCGAGCACGATCGCTATCCAGGGCAACACCACCAGCGACATCGCGTTCTATCTGAGCCCGACAGACAAGACAAAGAAGATCTCCAAGGCTCACCTCATCATTTCGGTGACGGCTGTCGAAGGCGTCGCTCTCACTGAGAATTCATCCCTGCAGCTAACCGATCTTGCGGCAGTGCTTCCCGACGGTATAACTTATTCAGTCCCTACGAAATGAAAAAGATCAATATATCCCTAGTACTGGTTGCCGCGCTTAGCCTCTTTTCAGTCGCGAGTGCGTCCGCACAATCATTCAGGAGCGGTTATTTCCTGGACAACTACGTCTACGGATACCGCATCAACCCCGCTCAGATCGGGCCTAAATCCTTCTTAGGCCTGGGACTCGGCAGCATCGACCTGCAGAACAACCTCAACGTTGGTATGGCATCCTTCCTTTTCCCTACCGAGAACGGAATGGTTACCGGTTTCAACAAAGCTGTCAGCGCCGACCAATTCCTCGGAGGCATACCGAACGGTATGCGCCTCTCGCTGGATGAGAGTCTCAACATTCTCAGTGTGGGAGTAGCCAAATACAACCGTATGACCACCTTCGAAGTGAACCTCAGGACCACGGCCGGCTTCGCCCTGCCCCACGACCTGTTCGCTTTCCTCAAGGTGGGCGGCGACCAGCCCTACGACATCAGCGGGCTCGGCGTCAGCCTCGGAGTCATCGCGGACGTGGCCTGCGGCTTTGCGCACACCATCGGAGACTACCTCACGATAGGCGGCCGCCTGCATTTCCTCGCGGGACTGGCGGATGTCAAGGCCTACACTGCGAATACTACCCTCACGATGGGTTCTTCCGCAGAGATCAACACTGAAATCCGTCTCCAGACTTCAGGTATCGCCTCCCTCGGTATCGACGAGAACGGCAACATAGATCCGAATTCACTCGCCCTGACCGGTCCCTATGTGGGCGGTTACGGCGGAGGACTTGACCTCGGCATCGAGTTCGAACCTTTCTACGGATTCAAGGTAATGGCTTCCCTCACCGAATTCGGTGTAATGTTCAGGAACAACACCACCAATCTCGCGGCCAGCAGTTCAGTTACCTACAACGGAACTGAAATCAGCTACGAAGACGGTTCGGTCAAGGCCGATTTCGATCAGGTCGTGGAAGAACTGAGAAAAGCGATCATTTTCCACGAAGTGGACGGTGCGCCCCAGCGCGTGGATGTCCTTCCCTTCAACGCCGCCCTCGGCGTGCGTTATAAGATGCCTTTCTTCGAACCGCTCTCTGTGGGCGCCCTCGGCACCTGGCATTTCGACACCATCGCTCCCTGGTATGAGGCTCGCGCTGGCATCACCTTCACCCCGTGGTATCTGTTCAGTCTCAGCGCCAACGCCGGCTACGGGTCCCTCGGCGGCCCTGTCTGCGGCGGTGCGCTTGACCTCCACCTCGGGCCGCTCAATATCCTCGCCGGCTTCGATACCTTCCTCGGTAACATAGGCCTCATCAAGGATGTTCCGCTGCCCTACTTCGGAGGCATCCCCGTTCCTCTGCACGGCTTCAATATGAACGCCCACATCGGAGTGGGACTCACATTCTAAAATAAACCCCCGGCCAATTGGTCGGGGGTTTGTTTTTAAAGCGCCAAATGAGCGATATCTTTTCGGTAGAATAGATTGTCGCAGCGTATCTCGCCTATCTCCTTATAGACTTCGGTTCGCGCCGCAGCCAGGTCTTTTCCCCGGCAAACCACCATCAGCACGCGTCCGCCATTCGTAACAAGACGACCGTCGCGCACCGCGGTCCCCATATGATAAACCTTGGCGGTCACCGCTTCAAGATTATCGATCGCAATTCCTTTGTCGTAGTGGCCGGGATACCCCTTCGATGCCAGGACGACACCCAGGGTCACCTCATCAGCCCACTCCGGCTGCGCGGCCGGACGACCGGAAGCTACTCCTTCGAATATATCGTAGATGTCGCTCTTAAGCAGCGGAAGCACGACCTCGGTCTCGGGATCTCCGAAACGGGCGTTGAACTCTATCACCTTTATTCCCTGCGGAGTCTTCATCAAACCTCCATAGAGAACACCGGAAAGCGGCAAACCCTCTGAAACCATAGCGGATGCGGCCTTGCACAGGATTTCCTTGTATGCGAATTCGCGGTCCTCAGCGGTAATGAAAGGCAAGCCGGTGTAAGCGCCCATTCCTCCCGTATTCGGGCCTTTGTCGCCGTCGAAAGCGCGTTTGTGGTCCTGCGAAAGCGGCATAGGATACACGCGCTCGCCGTCCACGAAGCAGAGGAAGGAGAATTCTGGACCGGTCAGGAAGTCTTCCACCACCACTCTCCCGTCGCCGAAGGTCTTGTCCAGAAGCATATCTGCCAGGGCCTTCTTAGCTTCTTCCAGGTCTACGGCTATGACCACTCCCTTGCCTGCGGCCAGACCGTCGTACTTGAGCACGGCCGGGAAAGGACGGGCGGCCACATAGGCCAACGCCTCGTCGTAGTCCGAAAAACTGCGGTAGGATGCAGTCGGGATGCCGTATTTGGCCATAAGTTTCTTCGCGAACTCCTTGGAGCTCTCGATCGCGGTGGCCGCCCTGGTGTGGCCGAAGATGCGCAGCCCCGCTGCGCGGAATTCGTCCACGATGCCTGCGGCCAGCGCGGCCTCGGGACCAACCACTGTGAGGTCAACCTTATGCTCGAGAGCGAATGCCTTGAGGCCCTGGACGTCAGTATCCTTGAGCGGCACATTCTCAGCCTGCTCCCCTATTCCGGCATTGCCGGGAGCGCAGTAAATCTTTCCAACCTGAGGGCTGCGGCTCAGAGCGTCCACTATCGCGTGCTCCCTTCCGCCTCCGCCTATGACCAATACTGTTTTCATCTATTAATGTTTAAAATGGCGAACTCCCGTGAAGAGCATACAGATTCCGAGCTCGTCCGCCTTCTTGATGGCGTCTTCGTCGCGGATGCTTCCGCCGGGCTGGACGATGACGGTCACGCCGTAGCCTGCGGCAAGGGCGACCGTATCGTCAAAGGGCAGGAAGCCGTCGGAGGCGAGCACAAGGCCTTCAGTGAAGCCGGCATTCTTCGCCTCGTTAAGGGCGATTTCCGCCGAACCCACGCGGTTGGTCTGACCGGCGCCGATACCGATGGTGTGGTTGTCCTTCACCACCGCGATGGCGTTGGATTTCACGTGCTTGACTATCTTCCAGCCGAAGTTTGCCTCGGCCAGCTGAGATGCATCGGGTTTCACTTTAGTGACGCACATCTCCGAGGTAACTTCCTCAACTTGAGTGTCCAACTGCTGGGCGAGCAGACCGCCGTTCACGCTGATGTACTGCGGAACGGGGCCGTTGGAACGTGTCATATCCACCTTCATCACGCGGAGGTTCTTCTTGGAAGACAGGATCTCCAGAGCCTCCGGGGTGTAATCCGGAGCGATAACTATCTCCAGGAAGATCGGCTTCATATCGGCCGCGACTTCGGCCGTGAGGGTGCGGTTCACACCTACGATTCCACCGTAGATGCTCACCTTGTCGGCCTCATAGGCGGCCTGCCAGGCCTCTTCGATGGTCTTGCCAACCGCCGCGCCGCAAGGGTTCATATGCTTCAGGGCCACGCAGAACGGCTCCTCGAAGTCGCGAAGGACATTAAGGGCGGCGTTTGCATCCTGAATGTTATTATAAGACAGCTCTTTTCCCTGAATCTGCTCTGCGAAAGCCAGCGAGAACGGGGCGGGCTCGAGAGAGGCGTAGAACTTTGCACTCTGGTGAGGGTTTTCGCCGTAACGCAGCCCCTGCTTGAGGTCGTACTCAAGGAATAGTTTCTCGTTAAGGCCTGCCTGGGCGCGCATATAGGTAGCGATGCAGGAATCGTACTCCGCAGTGTGAGTATAGGCCTTTGCGGACAGTTTCAGACGGGTTTCGTCCGAAGTTTTTCCGTTCGCCTTGAGTTCTGCGAGCACCGTATCATAATCGTTAGGATCGCAGATTATGGTGACGTCTTTCCAGTTTTTCGCGGCGCTGCGCACCATAGAAGGACCGCCGATGTCGATATTCTCAATCGCATCTTCCATCGTCACTCCTTCTTTCGCGATGGTCTGACGGAACGGATAGAGGTTCACGCAAACCAGCTCTATGGTCTCGATTCCGTTCTCCTTGAGGGTTTCCATATGCTCGGGAACGTCCCTGCGGGCCAGGATGCCGCCGTGGACCTTCGGATGAAGGGTTTTCACACGGCCGTCGCAAATCTCAGGGAATCCGGTGACTTCGCTGATGCCTATAGTCTTGACACCCTCCTTTTCCAACAGTTTCTGGGTTCCTCCTGTGGCTATTATTTCCCAACCGAGATCCACAAGACCTTTTACAAACGGGACAAGACCCGTTTTGTCCGATACACTAACTAACGCTCGCATAATATTTTATAAATAGTTTCAACGTACAATTGATGTTCGATTACCTGCCCGAGGCGATGCACTTCCTCAGGATCAGATCCTTCATAAGGGAAAGCGCGCTGGGCGATAATCTTTCCGCCGTCAAGGTCGGAATTCACCCAGTGGATGGAGATGCCGTAGACCTTCACGCCGTAGGCAACAGCCTGCTCAACCGCGTGCGCGCCCTTGAAGGCCGGCAGAAGCGAGGGGTGGATATTGATGATCTTGCCCTCGTAGGCCTTCAGCAGGGTATCCCCCACGATACGCATATAGCCCGCCAGGCACACCAGTTCAACCTCCCTGACATCCAGAATCCCGACTATTTCAGCTTCATAGTCCGCCTTGGAGGCATAAGCGTGAGGGTCGAAGACGAAGGTCTCTACACCCAACTCCCGTGCGCGGTCTACCACGGCTGCACCGGGCTTGTCGCACACCATCACGGCCACGCGGGCATCGATGACTCCGCTCGCGCAAGCCTTTGCGATAGCCACGAAATTGGTGCCCGTCCCGCTGGCGAATACTGCTAGATTATGCATACGCCTTCCTTGTCGGTTACTTTTCCTATGACGGATGCCTTCTCTCCGAAGGATTCGAGGATTTCGATTGCCTTGGGGGCCTCGGATGCGTCAAGCACGACCACCATACCGATGCCCATATTGAAGATGTTGAACATCTCGCGGTGAGGCACTCCTCCCCACTTCTCGAGCATCTTGAAGACGGGCAGTATCTCCCAGCTCCCCTCGCGTATCTCCAGGCCCTGTCCTTTATGCAGGACACGCGGAATATTCTCGTCGAATCCACCGCCGGTTATATGGGCCACGCCGTGCACATCGCACTGACGGATAACTTCCAGCATCTGCTTGACATAGATCTTGGTGGGGGTCAGAAGCACCTCACCGAGTTTGCGGCCGCCGAATTCGGGAATTTCATCCTGGTAGTTCAGGCCCGCATCGGCGACTATCTTCCTCACGAGGCTGAAGCCGTTCGAATGCACTCCGCTTGAAGCTATTCCCACAAGCACGTCGCCCACCTTCACCTTACTGCCGTCGATGAGCTTGGATTTCTCCACCACGCCGGTGGTGTAACCGGCTATATCGTATTCGCCGTCGGCGTACATACCCGGCATCTCAGCCGTCTCACCGCCCACGAGCGCGCAACCGGCCTGGCGGCATCCTTCGGCCACACCGGCCACGATTGCCTCCACCTTCGCGGGAACGTTGTGTCCCAGCGCGACATAGTCAAGGAAAAACAGCGGTTCCGCGCCCTGCGCCAGCACATCGTTCACGCACATAGCCACGGCATCGATTCCTATCGTGTCGTGCTTGTCCATAGCGAAGGCTATCTTCAGTTTGGTGCCCACGCCGTCAGTGCCGCTGACGAGCACCGGTTCCTTCACGCCGAGCGAGGAGAGGTCGAACATACCTCCGAAGGAACCAATGTTGCCCATAGAGCCGGGGCGCGCGGTCGAAGCAACGTGCTGCTTGATGCGCCTGACCACTTCGTATCCGGCCTCGAGATTCACACCGGACTGTTCGTAGGATTTAGCCATATCAGTCTTCTGCGTTTTGATCGTCGTACAAAAGGGTGGGATATTCGCCCGTGAAGCAGGCCTGGCAGGGATCCGCACAGCCGAAGCACGAGTCGCGGGTGGATTCGGGGCTGAGGTAACCAAGCGAGTCAGCGCCTATCATCTTGCAAGCCTCGTCAAGACCGCGGCTGGAACACAGGAGTTCCTCCAGGGTGCTGGTGTCCACACCGTAGTGGCACGGGAAGCGCATCATAGGGCTGGCGATACGGACGTGCACCTCGGCCGCGCCGGCCTCCCTCAGGAGCTTCACTATCTTGAGGCAAGTGGTACCGCGGACTATCGAGTCGTCCACGAGCACTATTCGTTTCCCGTTCACTATGCTGTGTACGGGGGAAAGTTTCATTTTCACGCCCAGTTCGCGCATCGACTGCACGGGCTGGATGAAGGTGCGGCCCACATATTTGTGCTTGATAAGGCCCATCTCGAAGGGGATACCGCTGCCTTCGGCATAGCCCATAGCGGCGCTGAGACCGGATTCGGGCACGCCTACCACCATATCGGCTTCCACCGGGCATTCGTGCGCGAGGCGGCGTCCGGCCTCCTTGCGGTAGGCGTGGACATTGCAGCCGTCGATATCGCTGTCCGGGCGCGCGAAGTAGATGTATTCCATCGCGCACATACGGTGGCGGCTGTAGCGCGAATAGCTGGTACTGCGCATACCGTGGGCATCCAGCGAAAGGATCTCGCCGGGCTTCACGTCCCTGAGGAACTTCGCGCCCATTATTTCGAAAGCGCAGGACTCGCTGCTGACCACATATCCCCCGTCGAGTTCACCTATGCACAAAGGCTTGATGCCGTGTTTGTCGCGGCAGGCGTAGATGCGGCTGGGCGTCATAACAACGAACGCGAAGCCGCCTTCCATCATATTGAGGGCCTTGATAAGGTTCACGATGCGGTCTTCGCCAGCCGTTTTCTTGATAAGGTGAGCGAGAAGCTCGCTATGCATCCCGGTCTGGAAAATCACGCCGCGTTTCTCGAGGTAATCCTCTATCTGCTTCGCATTGATAACGTTTCCGTCACAGGCCACTGCGAAGTCTCCTCCCTTATGATGGAAAAACAGCGGTTCCACGCACTCCAGTCCGTCGTTGGCATCGTTTGAATACTTGACGCTGCCGATACCCATTTCACCGGGAAGGTGATTGAGCTCGCCGTTGGTGAATATCTCGCTCAGAAGGCCAAGGCCACGGTGGCGGTAATACTTTCCGGACGCGTCGAAGGTGCCGATTCCACCGCCTTCCTGTCCGCGGTGCTGAAGATTGTGCAGACCGTAATAGATCCGCATAGCGGCGTCCTTGACGCCAAATACTGCCAATACTCCCATTATTTAGATTCTAACCTTTCAAGTACTTGTGTGTATGCTGCGATGACGTCTCCGAGATCCAGGCGGAAACGGTCCTTGTCCAGCCTCTCCTGGGTCTCTTCGTCCCACAGGCGGCAGGTATCAGGGCTGATTTCATCGGAAATGATTATTTCTCCGGTGTCGGAGGCGCGGCCGAACTCGATTTTGGCGTCAACCAACTCTATCCCGGCCTTATGGAAAAGATCCGTGAGCAGTTTGCCGGCGCTCCTTGCCATAGAAAGGATCTTCTCAAGCTCCTCGTAGGTGGCAAGGCCAAGAGCGACGGCCTGATCCCTGTTAACGAGCGGGTCGCCCAGTTCGTCGTTGTTGTAGCAAAGATCCACTATAGTGTTTGCGGGCTTGAAACCGTCCTCGACGCCCAGCTTTGCAGCTAGCGTACCGGCCATACGGTTGTGAACCACCACCTCCAGCGGGATGATCTCTATCTTGCGGCAGAGCTGCTCGCGGTCGTCCAGCCTCTCGATGAAGTGCGTGGGGATGCCGCAGCCGTTGAGATAATCGAGCAGGAATGCGGATATCTTGTTTGTCAGGATACCTTTTCCGCGAAGACGGGCGCGCTTGACATTGTTGTAGGCGACTATCACGTCGTTGTAGTGGAAAACCACCTTATTGGGATCATCAACGGCGTAGATACGCTTTTCGTTACCTTCAAAAATGAGCTCTTTTTTCATCGGACCTTTCTAAAATAATACACTGCGTTTTCAAATATAGGCTGGCGGCATTCACCGCTTATGTTCTTGTAGAGACCATCCTCATAACGTTCGGAGTGGCCCATTTTGCCCAGGATATGTCCGTCCGGGCTGAGGATACCCTCGATGTCGTAGTACGAACCGTTCGGATTGTCCAGATAGCGGAACGCCACCTGGCCGCGGGCAAACAGTTCCTTCGCCTCCCGCTCCCCTACCACGAACTTGCCTTCACCGTGGCTGAAAGCGATGCTATGCACGTCTCCGACCTTCATCCCGGCGAGCCAGGGCGAATTGGTCGACTCCACACGGGTGCGGGCGATCAGCGAGATATGGCGGTTTATGTCGTTGCGGAAGAGGGTCGGCGAGGATGGCGTCACGCTGCCGGGCTTGCCGTAAGGCAGCAGGCCGCTCTTTACGAGCGCCTGGAAGCCGTTGCAGATGCCAAGGATGAGTCCGCCGCGCTTCTGCAAGGCTTCTATGGCAGCGCTGACGCGCGCATTGCAGATTACGCTGGCTATGAACTTGCCGCTTCCGTCCGGTTCGTCTCCGGATGAGAAACCGCCGCAGAACGCCAGAATATGGCTCTCGTCTATCCTTCTGCTGAGTTCGTCAATCGAATCCAGCACGTCCTGCGCAGTGAGATTACGGAATATGAACGGGCGGACCTCGGCGCCGGCTTTACGGAATGCCTTCGCCGTGTCATAGTCGCAGTTCGTGCCCGGGAACACAGGCATACAAACGACCGGATGTTCCACCGGTGCGCCGGGGTAGATCAGATTCGCGGGGGCGAAAGCCTGAGCCTTTACCTCCGGCACCGGAGCATCGAATGCCGCCTTGACGCGGGGAGGATAATTGGCGAAATACTTTCCTTCGTAGGCCTTCTCCAAGACCTCAAAAGGCAATGTCTCACCATTGATACTGATGTCTTTCCCGGTAACTGTGCCAAGTTCAAGAGCGCCCTCAAGAGCTTCCGTGGCTTCAAGAATCACCGAACCGTAGCCCAGCGAGAACAGTTCGTCTTCCGGCAGCCGGACATCCACTCCAAGGGCGTTGCCCATAGCCATCTTTACGAGCGCTTCTGCAACTCCGCCGTAGCTAAGCGACCAGGCTGACACGACGCGCCCGGCCTTGATCTGTCCGCGAAGCCAATTCCAGTTGCGCTTCAGTTGCTCGGTATCGGGCATATAGTCCGCAAGAGGAGTATGCCTGAGGAGGTATATCTTGTTCCCCGCTTTCTTGAACGGGGTCGAAATGACGTCTCTTACATCCACCGTCGTGATTCCGAAAGCCACGAGGGTCGGAGGGACGTGGATATGCTCGAAGGTGCCGCTCATCGAATCCTTTCCGCCTATGGACGGCAGACCGAGGGCCGCCTGCATCTTGAGAGCGCCGAGAAGGGCGCTGAGCGGCTTGCCCCAGGTGTGGGGATCCGAACTCATCCGCTCGAAGTATTCCTGGTAGGAGAAGCGCATATGGCTCCAGTCCGCTCCGGCGGCGACAAGCTTCGTACAAGCCTCCACCACGGCGTAAGCGGCGCTGTGGTAAGGGCTCCAAAGGGCGAGGTCGGGATTGAAACCGAAGGCCATCGCGCTGGCAGTGTTAGTGACGCCGTCCACGGGCAGTTTCTGAACGGAGACCTGAGTCTCGCTGGCCTGGCGCGCACCGCCGTAGGGCATCAGCACCGTCGAACGGCCTATCGTGGAGTCGAACATCTCCACCAGCCCCTTCTGCGAGGCTACGTTCGGCGAACCCATCACGCTGACCATTTTCTCTTCTAGCGTGCTGCCGGAAGGCTTGCGGACGAAGGGGTCGCGCTGCTCGACAGCAGCAATCGCAGCCTTCGAATAATGGCGGGCGCCGGCGCTGTCGATGAACGCGCGGGTGAGGTCGCAGACCTTTTCGCCGTGGAAGTACATACGCATACGGGCGGTGTCAGTCACATCGGCGACGTGCGTCACCTCTATGTTGTCTGCCTGACAGAGCTTCATAAAGCGCTCTTTGTCGGCAGCCTCGATCACTACTGCCATACGCTCCTGGGACTCGCTGATTGCGAGTTCGGTGGCGTTAAGGCCTGAATATTTGACCGGGACACGGTCCAGGTATATGTCAAGTCCGGGGGCTAGTTCGCCTATTGCCACACTCACGCCGCCTGCACCGAAGTCGTTCGACTTCTTGATGAGGCTGGTGACTTCCCTGCGGCGGAAAAGGCGCTGAAGCTGGCGCTCCTCCGGAGCGTTGCCCTTCTGCACCTCGGAGCCGCAGTTCTCGAGGGAGGCCTCGGTGTGCTGTTTTGAAGAGCCCGTGGCGCCGCCTATTCCGTCGCGGCCGGTGCGTCCTCCCAGAAGGAGGATCACGTCGCCGGCGACGGGGCTCTCGCGGCGCACGTTCGATGCTTTGACAGCACCTACCACTGCGCCTATCTCCATTCGCTTGGCCGTGTAGCCTTCCGAATAGATTTCCCTTACGTGCGTGGTCGCAAGGCCAATCTGGTTACCGTAGCTTGAGTAACCGCCCGCGGCCTTTCGGGATATCATCCTCTGAGGGAGCTTGCCGGGGATAGTGTCCGACACTTTGGCAGTGATGTCCCCCGCTCCAGTCACGCGCATAGCCTGATAGACATAGGCACGACCGGAAAGAGGATCGCGGATTGCACCGCCCAGGCAGGTAGCCGCACCGCCGAAAGGCTCGATCTCCGTAGGATGGTTGTGAGTCTCGTTCTTGAACATCAGGAGCCACTTCTGCATCTCTCCGTCCACGTCTACGTTCACATAGATGCTGCAGGCATTGTTCTCCTCGCTCTGCTCCTGGTCGTCCAGCAGGCCCTTGGATTTCAGCCAACGGGCGCCGATGGTGGCAAGCTCCATCAGACATAGCGGCTTGCCCTCGCGGCCCAGTTCGCGACGCATATTATTAAATAGGTGTAACGAATCCTGAAGTTCTTTCTTCATAAAAGACTCGTCCACGGTGATTTCCTGAATCTCAGTCGTGAAAGTCGTGTGACGGCAATGGTCGCTCCAGTATGTGTCCAGAATGCGCAGTTCCGTCTCCGAAGGATCGCGTCCCTCTGCCTTGAAATACGCCACCACCTCCGCGAGGTCGTCGGCGTTCATAGCCAGACCCTTTTCTTTGCAGAACGCCGGATAAGCCTCCGGGGTCATTGCGCAGAAGCCGGAAAGATCCTCGATAGGCTTCACTTCGGCCTTCTCGCTCTCCCTGATGACCGAAAGGTCCTTGGGGCGCGATTCGATGGGGTTGATATAGTAGGCCGCTATGCGCGAGAGCATCTCGTCCGGAGTGTCCGGCGGGAACACGAGCATACGGGCACTCTTGATGCGTATGTCCGCTGAAGGATCGATCAGGTGCACGCAGTCTTCGGCAGACGATGCGCACTGGTCGAACTGGCCCGGCAGATACTCCACTGCTATGTACTTGCAGTCTGCGGGATATGTGTCGCTCACGAGGTCGGTGACCTTCTCGCCGAAAACGGTGTAGCGGCACTTCTCCAGAAGCTCCGGAGTGAAACCGAAAAGGTCGTAAACCTTCACCAGCCGCAGCGACTGCAGCTGAAGGGACAGGTTCTCATTGAAGTCGGCAAGCAGGCTCTGCGACTCAACGCGAAAGCCTTCCCGCTTCTCGACGAATACTCTTTTGGGACTTTCCATTCAAAATATTAAGCCCACCGCTGCTGGGGCAAGGTGGGCTTGAGTATTAGATGACTGTGTTAAGGACTTTCTCGCTCTGCTGCTGGCGGAACTCCTGGAGTTTCTGTGCGAGGGTGCAGTCTGCCAGGGCCAGGATGCTCACCGCATAGAGCGCGGCGTTCTTTGCCCCGTCGATGGCCATAGTGGCCACCGGGATGCCCGAAGGCATCTGCACTATCGACAGAAGGGAGTCCAGACCGTTCAGAGCTTTGGACTTCACGGGAATTCCGATTACCGGAAGGGTTGTCAGTGCAGCGATGACGCCGGGCAGATGGGCGGCGCCGCCGGCACCTGCGATCACCACCTCGCAGCCCTTGTCCTTGAGCGAAGAAACATACTCCGCCAGGGGGCCGGGATTACGGTGCGCGCTGAGCACCCTCTTTTCGTAGGGAATACCGAATTGCTCCAGGGTCTCGCAGCACGGGGACATAACGTCCCAGTCGCTGGCGCTGCCCATTATGACCGCTACTCTCATTTCTCGAAGAAAAGCTTTGAAAGGGTCATCGGCTCGATGTACTTGCCGTCTTTGTACACTCGCATATTTCCGGAAGCGATTTCGTCGATGAGCATCACCTTGCCCTCGGCGTCGTAACCGAATTCGAACTTGATGTCGTAAAGTACCAGGCCCTTCTCGAGCATATCGTCGGCAACGACCTTGGTGATACGGCGGGTCATCTCGGCGATGTCGTCGTACTGCTTCTCGGTCATAATGCCGAGCACCTTGAGGCCTTCCTTAGTCACGAGGGGATCACCCTTCGCGTCGTTCTTGAAGGTCATCTCCACGTATGACGGAAGATCGGCGCCTTCCTCGATGTACTCGCCGTAGCGGCGGATGAAGCTGCCGACCGCTTTGTTGCGGCAGATCACCTCGAGGCCGTGTCCGAAGACCTTCGCGGGAAGGACTGTCATAGTGGTGTCATCCAGATTCGCAGACACGTAATGCGTACGTATGCCCGCTGCATTGAGTTTCTCGAAGTAGTAGATGGACATCCTGAGGTTCACATCCCCCACTCCTTCGATCGTGAGGCCGATGGAATTCTCGCCCGGGTCGAACACGCCGTCCTTGCCGGTGCAGTCATCCTTGAATTTGAGAAGATAGTTACCGTCTTCAAGAGCGAAGACATCTTTGGTTTTACCGGAATAGATTTTTCTCATATTATATAACAATAACCAACCTCAAAAGGAAGTTCAAATCTACAATTTATCTGCGATTCCTGCAAGAAGAAGTTATGCACATTTTGCTGTTAATAAAATATTTTAAGAAATTATTGAAAAAGATTTGCGGAAGTGAGAAATGGGTTATAACTTTGTTCGTAACACCTATTCAATGAAAACTAGGGAAAGAAGGACTGGAACAGTCGCACGGGGTATTCGCTGCCCCATTATCCGCCAAGGAGATCCGTTGGCAGAAATCATCTTAGAAAGTGTACTGGGCGCTGCCCGCGAGGAAGGATTCGAACTCCGCGACCGCGATGTCGTGGCTATCACCGAGTCCATCGTAGCTCGTTCTGAAGGCAATTACGCCACCGTGGATGACATCGCAAAGGATGTCAAGGCACGCACCGGCGGAGGCACAGTAGGCATCATTTTCCCCATCCTGAGCCGTAACCGCTTCGCCATCTGCCTCAAGGGTATGGCAAGGGGCTGCCGCAAGGTGGTGTTAATGCTCTCTTACCCCTCGGACGAGGTGGGTAATTCCATTCTGGACCTCGACGTAATGGACGAGGCAGGAATCAATCCTTACACTGACGTACTCTCTCTCGAGCGTTATCGCGAGGTGTTCGGCGTGTATCTGCACGAATTCACCGGAATGGACTATGTGGAGTACTATTCCGACCTTATCCGTTCGGAAGGTGCAGAAGTCGAGATAGTCTTCGCCAACAGGCCGGAGGCCATCCTCGCTTACACGGACACCGTCATCAACTGCGACATCCACACCCGCCGCCGCACCCGCCGCATCCTCGAGAAAGCCGGCGCCAAGACGGTCGTGGGAATGGACCAGATTCTCTCCGCCCCCGTGGACGGCAGCGGTTACAACGAGAAATATGGCCTGCTCGGATCGAACAAAGCCACCGAAGACAGCGTGAAACTGTTCCCCCGCTCCGGCGAAGGTCTGGTGCACGAAGTTCAGGCCCGCATCCTCAAGGAAACCGGCAAGCACGTGGAGGTAATGGTCTATGGCGACGGAGCTTTCAAGGATCCGAAGGGCAAGATCTGGGAGCTTGCAGACCCTGTGGTCTCCCCGTTCTTCACCGAAGGCCTGATCGGAACTCCGAACGAGCTTAAGATCAAGTTCCTCGCGGACAGCGAATTTGCAAGCCTCAAGGGAGAAGAACTGAAGAACGCCATTTCCGAGAGCATACGCCACAAAGACGCCAGCCTCAAGGGCCAGATGGTCTCCGAGGGAACAACTCCCCGTCAGCTCACGGACCTCATCGGCTCGCTCTGCGACCTCACCAGCGGTTCCGGCGACAAAGGCACCCCGGTCGTACTCGTCCAGGGTTACTTCGACAACTACACTTCGTAGTTTTGTTTACTGGATTTCAAACAGATTCAGAAATCCGGTCATCATAAACACGCTGCGTATCTCATTCGAGATATTGCGCACGATGACTTTACCACCCTTCGCGGCTGCGGCTTTGCGAAGGGTGATGAATATTCTGAGGCCCGAACTCGAAATGTAAGCGAGTTCCGTACAGTCCAGAATAATGGTTCCGCCGGCATCGGCTTCCAGAGCGTTCATCTGGGGTGCAATCTCCAGAGAAGCGGGAGTGTCCAGGCGACCGATCAGATAAGCGGTCACTTCCCCGGCTTCGCGTACGATCTTAACTTCCATAGTATCAATATCTTTTTGTCATTATCAGAACATTCTTCTCTCCCCTTCTCTCATAACGGACATCGTCCATAATCTGGCGGACGAGGTGTATTCCCAGGCCACCGATGGGGCGATCCTCCACTCCGGCATTGATGTCCACCTCCGGCCGCGCGGTCGGGTCGAACGGTTTGCCGTTATCCGTGATGGTGAATGTCAGGGCCTTGTCCGTGACTGCAGCGTCGATCAGCACCTCGCCTTCAGTTCCTTCCGGATAAGCATAGTCGATCACGTTGGTGACCGCTTCTTCCAGAGCGAGATTAAGACTGCTCTCCAGTTCGGGATTGAGTTTTGAAGCCTTGACCGCATCTTCGACGAAGGCAGGCAGCAGTGATATCTGGTCTATGCTGTTCTTAAGCACAAGACGGCGTGAGGATGGCACGTAGTGGATGAAGAGTATCGTAAGGTCGTCGCTCTGGGGCGCATCGCCCACGAACTCCGCCACCTTTTTCTTGATGTTGTCCAGATGGTCCTGTGCGCTCTTCCTGCCGTGAAGGTTCTTCTCCATCCTCTCCTCGCCGAACTGCTCGTGCGCGGCATTCTCCGCCTCGGTGAGTCCGTCGGTATAAAGGAAGAGAGCGTCGTCGTAACGGAAAGGCATTTCCTGCTCCTTGAACTCGAAGCCGCCCATAATACCTAGGGGAAGATTAGGCTCCACAGGCAGAGGGCGTATGGCATCGGTAAGCGTCATAGGCGGGTTGTGGCCGGCATTGCAGTAGCGCAGATAGCCCTTTGCAAGGTCCAGCACTCCGCAGAAGAAGGTGACGAACATATTGCTTTCGTTCATCGCCGAGAGGTTGTCGTTCATCGTCCGAACGATACGGCCCGGGCTGTCTTCGTGGGCCGACAGGTTACGGAAGGTCGTACGGGTCACCGCCATCACGAGCGCGGCCGGCACGCCCTTTCCGCTGACGTCGCCCACACAGAAGAAGAGCTTTTCGTCGCGGATGAAGAAGTCGTACAGGTCTCCGCCCACCTCCTTGGCCGGGACGATGGTCGCCGCCATATCCAGGTCGTGCCGCTCGGGGAACGGAGGAAAGGTCTTCGGGACCATAGACATCTGTATGCCCGTCGCCACCTGCAGTTCGCCGGCGATTCTTTCGCGCTGCTTGTCCAGTTCGCGGAAACGGCGCTCGCCCCTGACGAACGACTGCAGCATAAGGATAATCATAAGCAGGCCGAGCACCTGCAGGATGCCGACTATGCTGCCCACACGGCGCAGCACGCCGAAAATGTCGCTTTCGGGGATGACGAGCGAGATGGTCCATCCGGTGCGCTCCACGGCCGTGTCGAAGACCAGGCTCCTAGGGTCCTGCGTCTCGGGCGGACTGACCATTACGTGCCCCTCGCGGCTGCCGACTGTGCAGTAGGCGTTCGGATAAACCTTCATCCGCCCTACGAGATCCTTGAGCCATTCGAGCGAAATGTCGGCCGTGAGCACTGCCGCCTGCACGCCCTTCGCGTCGCGTATGGGCAGGGAGTAGGTCGTCATCAGCATTTCGCCGCCGCCTTCGTCCACGTATGGCTCGGACCAGTAGCCCTCCCCCAGTTCGAGCGGCCTGACGAACCACTCCTGCGACGGATAATCATATTCTTCGGTCGCGAGGGAGAGAGCCTTCAGGGAACCGTCCGGTTCACGGCAGACGTACGGGGAGAACAGCGGTCTGTCGGGCCTGTAGCCGGGCACAAGCGCCACGGTCGAGCCGGCAACCACCGGATTGTCGGCCACTATTCTCTGACACACGCGTACGAGGCTGTCCGGCACATCCAGGCACCACTGCGCGATCCAAACGCTGTTGCGCACGGCCGCTTCGGCCTGGTCGATTATGTCCATAATCTCGTAACGCGTAGCGTCCAGTTCGCTTTCCGCCCGCAGTTCCGCCTCCTCGCGAAGGCCCCTCTGCGAGTAGAAGAACTGCACCAGCGCCGTGGCCTCCAATGCTACGGCGGCCACAATTACGAGCAAGAGCGCTTTTAGATTCCTCAGTTTCTTCATAGGATATTGCTGAGTGCCGCGCGGAATTCAGGCATAGGGCGCTTAGCGTCCCTTTCAATTATAAGAGTCTTGAGTCCGGCATACGGACGGACAAGATCTTCTATTTCTTTCAGCGGAATACCTTCTCCGAAATATACAGGGGCGAAATTGTCCCAGAATTTCATCGCCACGGACTTCGGCATATGGAATGTCTCCTGGATGAAGTCTTCCCCGCTGAGGTAGCAGCAGAGGTAGACCATACCGATGTCGAACAGATGGTTGCCCCAGCAGAAATCACCGAGATCGATGAAATAGCGCCGGTCGCCCACGAAAATTGCGTTGCTGTACTGGAGGTCGCCGTGGATGGCGGTATCTTCGTCCGGCGTGTCCGCTATGAACTTTTCAATCTTCTCCTTCTCGGCCGGCGTGAAGAACGGATTCTCCTTGAGCAGGCGATAATAGCGATCCTTCACGTTCTCGAACTGGGTGGTGTCCACGTGAGTAGAGTGCAACTGCTTGCACATTCCCGCGAATTCGGCGGCGAACTGCGCCACCTTTTCCGGTTCGTCGCCCGTCGCGCGGGAATACGATTTCTTTCCGAGTATGCGCTTGAAACGGATGCCGTAGCGGCCGTCTTCCGTAACCACATACTCTCCCGGTTCAGGAGTGGGTATGCCCATATCATAGACCTTGCGGGCGAGCATCATTTCGTCCAGCGGCTGCTGGATCTTCCCCGGAAAATAGAGTTTGAGCATCACGGACGGGTCGCCCTTGAGGTCGTAGCTTTCTCCGTTGAAGCCGCCGCCTGACAATTCGTAATCGGCGAGGGATATTTTTTTCGCTTCCATTATGCAAATACTTCGTTTATCAGTTTTTCAAATTCCTTGAATGCGAAGGTGTCCTCGAGTTCTCTCAGAGAGTCCGCCAGGCCGCGGTAGTGCCATTCGTGGTCTTTGGGGTCCTTTGCGTGGAAAAGATTCCATAGCTCATCGCCCTGCACGGCATAATCGCGCGCTATTGCCCTCATATTCGAGAGTTTGTCGCCAAGGGCCACGATCTTCGCGTCTCGGGAGGCTCTTGCCAGGCGGTCGATAGCGGCCTGTTTGCGCGCGTGCCAGCTGTCTTCTTCGGAGACTCCGGCTTCGAATTGATCGCTCTCCGCTGCCACCAACTCTGCGACACGAGGTCCGAATTCTGCGCGGATCTGCTCCACGGTAACGTCCGTATCCTCCACGGTGTCGTGCAGCGCGGCAGCGGCAAGGAGTTCCTGGTCCTTGGTCATAGTGGCGACTATTTCCACCGCTTCAAGCGGATGCACGATGTATGGGTAACCTTTCCCGCGGCGTTCAGTGCCCGCGTGTGCTTTTACCGCGAAGATAATGGCGCGGTCAAGCAGTTCGGTGTTCAGAGGTTTGTTCGCCATAGGCTATTTGTTCATAAATGGCAGGTCCTTTGTCTGCTCCAGCAGGTAATCTGCCATAAATTCGTTGCTTTCCGAAGGGCCGTTCAGCGCATCCAGCATCAGTTTGAGACCGGCCTTACCGCCGCCGTTCTTCAATATGTAAGCAGTGCAAAGGTTCTGCGGGGCCACTGAGGATGACACGATATCCAGGTCCGTGATTCCCATCTGGAAACAGGCGATCTGGTACGCAGCATCGGAGTACTCCTTCACCATTTTTGCTATATCGCCCAGGGTCTTGAAGCCCATCGCTTTGAAAAGGGCGAGGAAGTTGCTCAGATCCACCGGCTGAATTTCAGCCTGGTTTATGGATGCGATGCGCTTGGACAGCGCGTCGAACGGACCTATCTGGAGATAGCTCTTGAAGGAATCTCCATCCAGCTGAACTTCCTCCAGGTTACCGGAAGCGACCAGTTTCTGCACATTGCGGCGATAGTCAGTAATTTCCCTGCGGATACGGCTGAATTCATCGTCAACAAGTTCCAGCATACCTGCCAGCCGGCTCATATTGCGCATATAGATTTTGGGGATCTCCACGCCGCTTTTGTAGCCGGTGTCGTGGTTCATATTCGCCCACGCGTGCTGGAGGACGGTCCTCATCTGCACCTCGAAACGGATCTTGTTCAGTTCCGGATGCTCCGGATCCTTGTAAGACGATTCGGGAATGCTGCAGATATAGTGCAGGGAAAGATAGCCGAAACTGTCTATTTCGTGCGCCTTGCGCTTGTCTATGCTGTTCTCCCAGTCGATCTCGAAGAGCCGCTCGACTATCGACGCCACCTTGTCCACATCATCTATGTAGAAGGTTATGACGCGCAGGCCCACGAGGTCCGTGATGTCATAGATGTCGCGGTACTTCCCGCCTTTAAGTTTCAGTTTCCCTGCAAGGGATTCCTTGGTCTTGATACGATGCTCCAGTGCGGCCACTATAATTCCGGCCTCATCGAAGAATTCCTTGAGCTTTGCAGGAACAACCTGCTCAATCTGTTTATAGACAGGGAGCAGGGATTCGTACTGCCTGAGCAGTTCCTGAGAGTGCGGATCCAAAGGCTGGGCCATTTACTTTTCTTTCGGATGAAGGGCTTTGTAGGCCTTCAGACTGAATACCAGCGAACCGAAATCGCTCTTGCTGATGTAAGTGGCGCGCACAAAGTCGTCGCGCTGCACGCTGAAGGACAGGATCTTTGCACCCAGAAGCCTTCTGGAAGTGATGGTGACAGGCTCGAAATTCTCTCCGGGATACATAGCTGCAAGGCAGCCCTGAACTTCCATCGTGGACAGGCGCGGTTCTTTGTAGAAAGCCTGAAACTCTTTCATCTTCGCCAGCGCCTCTTCAAGCGTGTTTCCAAGCGGGATGAACAATTCGAACACAGGGTCGAACTCGAGCTGGACCAGGTCCGTGCCTATGCCAAGGTGACCGACTGAAAGCCAGTACGTGCCGGAATCACGCATCTGGAATACTTCCATCTGGGCTGTTTCGTATCCCCCAACTTCTGTTTCCACAGTTGCGAGTTCCATACGCTGAGCTGCTTTTTGAAGCACTTGTGCGGAAATGGTGCCGGCAGTCAGAACCGCCACGGCAAGAACCATCAATAAACGTTTCATCTTCTTTGTATGTTTTAATGTTATTATTTGCTGTATACCGACAAAAGATCGATACCGACACCGCCATAGATGGCGTGGGCCGTCCCGATCAGGTTGATGCTAAACCACTTGCAGGGCTGGATAGATAGGCCTCCGCCGTAGTTGAAATAATGCGAGCGGCTTCCCTTGGTCACCTTGTAAGGATGATATGTGTTCGACGAATACTCATCCACATCCCAGATAGTCCTTGAAGCGTCCGTGATTCCGTCGTTTGTCTGGGCATATCCGATGACAGGCATTATCCTCAGCCACTTAAGTATTGGAATCTGATAACCGGCATTGATGCAAAACGCGACGTGGTCATTCCATTTGGTATCGCTTGTCCTCGCATACTTATGTTCCGGATCGGAGGCCAGAAAATCCACATAGATGCCGTTAACCAGCAGGTTCGCTCCCATAGCGAAGTCCGCATACGGCGAAAACGAGCCAGCCTGACCGAAATTCACTCCGAATTCCAGGCGCTTCGCGTTCAATTGAAAATCAAAGAGTTTATACTCCTTCCCCACTTCAGCATAAACGGCCTGCGCATTCGCGCTCATAACTAAAGAAAGAAATGCAATAATGGTTATCAGTCGTTTCATATTTTCAAATATAGGTATTTTTCGCGACAAGAATGATTATATTTGAATTCGATATGCAAAAAGGATTGATTGCCCTTACCGCCGTAGCGCTTTTGGCGCTCTCGTGCGGGCAGGATAAGGCCAATGTCCGGGAACTGAAATCGGAAGCCGATTTGAGCGGCCTTACCATAAGCACAGACTCCGGCAGCTATTACGACCACAAATTTTCCAAGCGGGAAGATGTTACCCTGTTCCGCGTCAGCGCTGAGGCCGACGGCATTATGGCCGTACGCCAGGGCCTGGCGGATGTCCACGTCACGGACGAAGTGGCCTTTACTCCCGAAATACGCAGGCAGTTGGGAATCAAACTGGCCTTCTGCGGGGACGAAGCCTTCGATGTGGCCTTTGCCGTGAGCAAGGAAAACGGCGGACTCAGGGCAGAAATAGACCGTTTTATCGATGCGTCCAAAGCCGACGGCACTCTTGATGCCGTTGTCGCGCACTGGATTGAGGAGGCGCCGGCGCCGGAGTTCGTTTCCGGAGAAGTGTCACTCTCACAAGCGCCTTTGCGCTGCGTCACGGTGACCAATATGGCCCCCATCTGCTATCTGGGAGAAGGAGGGACGTGGATGGGAATAGATGCCGATATCCTCAGACGCTTTGCCGCTTGGAGCGGACGTTCCTTCGAAATGAAGTTTCAGGAATTCAGTTCGGCCATAATAGCCCTCTCTACCGGTCAGTGCGATGTGGTAAACGGCTGCCTTTTCCCCACTGAAGAAAGGAAGAAATCGGTGGATTTCACCCAGCCATATTATCAGTGCCGCGCAGGTTACTTCGTGGTAGACAACGAATCCTCCAACCGTGCGGGCCTTGCCGAAAGGCTGAAGTCGAATCTCCTCACGGAGGCGCGGTGGAAACTCATTGCGGACGGATTGCTGGAGACTCTGATAATCACCCTTTTCTCCATCCTTCTGGGGACTCTGCTGGGAGCCGGCCTGTGCGCTATGCTCCTAAGCCGCCGCAAGTGGATGCGCAGCGCCGCCGGTCTCTACGGTTCCTTCATCCAGGGCATACCGACCGTCGTGTTTCTCCTGATTATGTTCTATGTGATCCTTGCCGGCTCCGGCCTTTCAGGGACCATAGTCGCGATCCTCACATTCGCGCTTTGCTTCGCCTGGTCCTCCGGCAGCCTGTTCGCGTCCTCCATTTCATCTGTACCCAGAGGGCAGACTGAAGCAGGCCTGAGCCTGGGCTTCACGCCGCTGCGGACCTTCACCGGAATCGTTTTCCCCCAGGCGCTTCAGAAAGCGCTTCCCGCCTACGCCGGGAACTGCGTAGCGCTCCTGAAGGGCACTGCTATAGTTGGCTACATCGCAATCATAGATCTTACCCGCGCCAGTGACCTTATCCGCAGCCGTACCTTCGATGCGATGATTCCCCTGCTTATCATCACCGTCATCTACTTCATCCTGGCCTGGCTCATCAGAGTTCTGTTAAACCTCTTCCTCAAGAAAAAATGATTAGCATAAAACACTTAAGCAAGACCTTCCGCAATCCTGACGGCAGCGTGCTCACTGTCCTCAAGGACGTGAACTGTGAAATCGACAAGGGAGAGGTAATCAGCATTATAGGCCCTTCCGGCACGGGAAAGAGCACTCTCCTTCGAGCAATCAATATGCTCGAGCCTCCCACCGGCGGCGAGATATGGGTGGACGGCGAGAACATAATGGCCAGAGGCTACAAACTGGACAAGATGCGCCGCAAGATGGGTATGGTGTTCCAGAGTTTCAACCTTTTCGACCATATGACCGTGCTGGAAAACGTCATCTTCGCCCCCGTCAGGCTGCTGGGATTGACGCCCTATGAAGCGAAGGCCGAGGCAATGGACCTGCTTCATAAAGTCGGCATGGCCCAGAAGGCGAACGCCTGTCCGGGCGCACTGTCCGGCGGGCAGAAGCAGCGTGTCGCCATAGCGCGTGCGCTAGCCATGCATCCGGAGGTGATGCTCTTCGACGAGCCTACTTCAGCCCTTGATCCCACAATGGTCGGAGAGGTGCTCAGTGTTATCCGCCAGCTCGCGAAAGAGGGTATGACCATGCTCATAGTCACGCACGAAATGCGTTTCGCCCGTGACGTCAGCACCCGCATCTTCTTTATGAACGAAGGCATCATCTACGAAGACGGCTCCCCGGAGCAGATCTTCGAGCACCCGGTCCACAGCGCCACGAAAGCCTTCGTGAACCGCATACAGAAACTGGTTTATGAAATTGAAGACGATCAGTTCGACTATCTTCAGATCCACACCGGCCTAAATCAGTTCTGCCTCAAATACAACCTCTCAGCCCTGGCCGAAGAAGCCTATGATATCACCAAGGAAATGCTCTTCGAGCACCTTAAGGGCATCAGGCCGCTGACCTTCCGCTTTACTCACGCCGAGCTGTCCGGAGAGACAGCTCTGGACTTTATGGTGGAGGGAGCGACAGAATCTCCGCTACCTGCTTATGACGCAGTCAAGGCTCTGCGTTCCCGCGTCAAACAAATCGTGGAAGAACCCACAGCCCGCGGCTTCCGCGTGAAAATTATTATCAAATAATATGATTATCCGCTTAGAACAGCCCCAGGACTGGCGTGAGGTGGAGAACCTCACCAGGGAATCTTTCTGGAATGTGTATCGTCCCGGGTGCCAGGAACATTTCGTATTGCATTGCTATCGGGATGATCCTGCTTTCATCCCGGAACTTGATTTCGTTATGGAAGAGGATGGCCGGATCATCGGCCACGTCATGTTCTCCAAGGCTTCTATAACGCTTGCCGATGGCACAGCCTTTCCGTCATGGACCTTCGGGCCCATCAGCATCCATCCGGACTATAAGCGCAAGGGTTACGGGCTTAAGCTGCTGCAGTATGCTTTGGCGCGGGCAAGGGAGATGGGTGTTGGACTGCTGCAGATGGAGGGAAATATTGAGTTCTACAAGCACGCCGGCTTCGATCTCGCAAGCAAGCTGAAGATACATTACCACGGCGAGCCTTTAGAAAGCGATGTTCCGTACTTCCTGGCATTG
Organism: Bacteroidales bacterium; assembly: GCA_017615435.1. Next base: position 1,695 of record JAGAAF010000042.1, on the reverse strand, counting down.
GAACTGATTCCCGGTTATTGGGGTTCTCGCGAAGGCACCTACTGCCCGCCCGCCGGGTATTTCGTCGCCGACTCTCGGCCTTCCGAGTTCGAGGCTTATGAGGCCGGCTTCCCTGTTAAGGAAAAGCATTTGGTGCCCGGCCAACTCCCCCAGTTCTGTCAGAGTTGCGGTATGCCTCTCACGAAGGACGAGGATTGCGGCCGGAACGCCGACGGCAGCGTCAACTTCGACTACTGCAAGTATTGCTATTCCGACGGCAAGTTCCTGCAGGAATGCACGATGGACGAGATGATCGAACACTGCTCACAGTTCGTGGACGAAGTGAACAAAATGCTCCCCGAGCCGATGACCGCCGAGCAGTACAAGCAAATGATGCGCAGCTATTTCCCTATGCTCAAGCGCTGGAGAAAATAGACTATGTAATATGAAAAGGATCCTGCATTTCGCATTAGTGGCTTTTGTTTGCGTCATTCCCCTCTTCTCAAGTTGCTCAACAATCAGTTCTGAAGAAGAGGTATCACATATAAGCTACCGGTATGCATCGGCAGAGGAAGGGCGTCAGTATTTCCTGTCCAACACCGCTTTCTTCCAGTCTCTTACCCAGAACGATATTGATTGGAAAACCTGTTCCACAGGCAAAACCATCGAAGAATTCAAGACCTTTTCCGCCAGCCAGATACAAGACTTCACCGATGATGAGAAGAAGGCACTTGACGCAATGATCACCCTCGTCGAAACACGTTTGGACGTGCTTGGAATCTGCCTGCCGCCTATGGATGAAATCACCTTCATCAAAAGTACGATGGAAGACGAAGGCGGGGCAGCCGGCTACACGTTTGGGAACTCCATTTTCTTGAGTTGCTTTCTTCTTGAGTGCCTTGCTGATTTGTGGCAGGGAAAACAGGTTTATACGCCCGACTACGATGAGTATATTTCTCTCGTTGCTCCCGGCCTTCTCGCTCACGAGATATTCCATTGCCTCACCCGCAACAATGCAAGTTTCCGTCAGAGGCTTTACAGCCTCATAGGTTTCACGGTTATGGACCACGATGTGGAATTCGGCCCTACGGTTCGGAATATGATACTGAAGAATCCGGATGTGGAGCGATACGACAACTGGGCCGAATTTACAATCAACGGAGAAAAGCGTCGTTGCATCCTCGTGGCTGTATATGAGTGCAGCTATGCCGAAGCTGCTGCAACAAACCCCGGAGCCTCATTCCTCGACTATTCGAAATCCGTCCTTGTCCCGCTCGATGATCCAGATACGATGATTCCCATTGAGCAGGCGTCCGACTTTTACCAGATTGTGGGGCAAAACACGGACTATCTAATTGCGGCAGAAGAGTGTATTGCCGATAACTTCGGAAACCTGATCGGCTTCGGTTTCAATGGCTATTACACTTTGGCAGCGGACTACACGATTAAGTTCGTTCCCTACCCTACTCCTAAACTCGTCTACGACATCTACCAGACAATGCGGGAGCTTTACCCTAAGAACTAACTAAAGACGGACACGAAAAATGTGACTCCTACAGACATCTCACCGGGAGTCCGTTGGATTTCAGGGAGTTATATCATCATTCTTTTTCTATGATATACCGAAAATGTGAATTATTTCGAAAAATCATTTTCGGAAATGTGATTTCTTTCTTATATTTGCTTCCGAAAATGTGATTATATATGGAATTACTG
>JAGAAF010000041.1 GCA_017615435.1 Bacteroidales bacterium | reverse complement strand
GAGGAAGGCGCTCGAGAACGTGACCCCGCAGATCGAGGTCAAGTCCCGCCGTATCGGCGGCGCCAACTTCCAGGTGCCTACCGAGTTGCGCCCTGAGCGGAAGGTTTCTCTCTCCATGAAGAATATGATATCCTTCGCCCGTAAACGTTCCGGCCGCTCGATGGCAGAAAAACTCTGTGCCGAGATTATCGCAGCTTACAACAATGAAGGCGGCGCCTTCAAGCGGAAGGAAGACATGCATAGAATGGCCGAGGCCAACAAGGCCTTCGCTCATTTCCGCTTTTAATTGAATAAGTAAGTTAGTTAGATGGCCAAAAGAGACCTTAAGTACACACGTAACATCGGCATCATGGCACACATTGATGCCGGCAAGACCACTACGTCCGAGCGTATCCTTTACTACACCGGAAAGACCCACAAGATCGGTGAGGTCCACGAAGGTGCAGCCACGATGGACTGGATGGTTCAGGAGCAGGAGCGCGGTATCACCATCACTTCTGCTGCTACCACCGCCTTCTGGCACTACAACGGGGATACCTATCAGATCAACCTGATCGACACTCCGGGCCACGTGGACTTCACTGTCGAGGTGGAGCGTTCGCTCCGCGTGCTCGACGGTACCGTGGCTACGTTCTGCGCCGTGGGGCGCGTTCAGCCTCAGTCCGAGACGGTTTGGCGTCAGGCGGACAAGTATCGTGTGCCGAAGATTGCCTATGTTAACAAGATGGACCGCGTTGGTGCTGACTTCCTCGCTTGCGTCGAGGAGATCAAGACCAAGCTCGGTGCCACGGCAGTTCCTATCTGCCTCCCGATCGGTTCGGAGGAGAGCTTTAAGGGAATTGTCGACCTGATCGCCATGAAGGCGATTGTCTACGATCCCAGCGACGCCCTGGTCAACTACCAGATCACGGACATCCCTGAGGATATGCAGGACATCGTCGCCCTCTGGCACGACAAGCTGATCGAGTCCGCCGCCGAGTGCGACGACGCCCTGATGGACAAGTACTTCGAGAGCCCCGAATCCATTACGGAGGAGGAGGTGATCGCTGCGCTCCGCAAGGGTACCATCGCCATGCAGATTGTTCCTGCCTGCTGCGGTTCCTCGTTCAAGAACAAGGGTGTCCAGTTCCTGCTGGATGCCGTGATGCGCTACCTCCCTTCGCCGCTGGACATCGGCGCAACGAAGGCGACCAATATGGCGAATGACCAGGAGATGCACCTCGAGCCCAAGGCTACCGAGCCGTTCTGCGGTCTTGTCTTCAAGATCGCGACGGATCCGTTCGTGGGCCGTCTGGCGTATATCCGCGTCTATTCCGGACACCTGGATGCCGGTTCCTACGTGCTCAACTCCCGTTCCGGGAAGAAGGAGCGCGTGGCCCGTCTCTACCAGATGCACTCCAACCACCAGAACCCGATCGAGTTCGTGGAGGCTGGCGACATCTGCGCGGCGGTCGGCTTCAAGGACCTCCGTACGGGTGATACCATCTGCGCGGAAGACCACCGTTATTCCCTTGAGTCCATGGAGTTCCCCGATCCTGTGATCGGTATCGCCGTGGAGCCCAAGACGCAGAAAGACCTCGACAAGTTGGGCGTCGCGCTCGGCAAGCTTGCTGAGGAGGATCCTACCTTCACCGTCAAGTCCGACCCTGACACGGGCCAGACCGTCATCTCCGGTATGGGTGAGCTCCACCTCGACATCATCGTCGACCGTCTGCGTCGCGAATTCGGTGTGGAAATCAACCAGGGCGCACCCCAGGTTAACTACAAAGAGGCGATCACCGCTTCCGTCCAGCACCGCGAGGTGTTCAAGAAGCAGACGGGCGGTCGAGGCAAATTTGCTGATATTATCGTCGAGATCGGACCCGCCGACGAAGGCGCGACTGGTCTTCAGTTTGACAACCAGGTCAAGGGCGGCAACGTGCCTAAGGAATTCGTTCCCTGCGTTCAGAAGGGCTTCGAGTCCGCGATGGCAAACGGCGTCCTGGCCGGTTATGAGGTCCCTGCTCTGAAGGTGACGCTCCTGGACGGATCCTTCCACCCTGTGGACTCCGACCAGCTCTCCTTCGAGCTCGCCGCGCGTATGGCTTTCCGTCACGCTTGTCCCAAGTGCAAGCCTGTCATCCTGGAGCCTATTATGAACCTCGAGGTCGTGACCCCGGAGGATTATATGGGCGACATCGTCGGTGACCTGAACCGTCGCCGCGGACAGATTGTCGCGATGGACTCCACCACCAACGGTGCCCGTATCGTGAAGGCCTTCGTCCCGCTCTCCGAGCAGTTCGGTTACGTCACCGTGCTCCGTACCCTGTCTTCCGGCCGGGCCACCAGCACGATGTCTTTCGACCACTACGCCGAGGTCCCTGCCGCCATGGCCAAGGACATCGTGGAGAAGAGCGGTTACAAGACGCCGTCTGACGACGAATAGTATTGAATTGAAAAAAGCATTTTGATATGAGCCAGAAAATTAGAATCAAACTCAAGTCTTTCGACCACATGCTCGTGGACAAGTCCGCGGCCAAGATTGTCGAGACTGTGAAGTCTACGGGCGCGAAGGTGAATGGTCCCATTCCCCTTCCGACCAACAAGAAGATCTTCACCGTCAACCGCTCGACCTTCGTGAACAAGAAGGCCCGCGAGCAGTTCGAGCTCGACTCCTACCGCCGGCTTCTCGACATCGAGGAGTCCAACGCCAAGACGGTGGACGCTCTGATGAAGCTTGAGCTCCCCTCCGGTGTGGAGGTCGAGATCAAGGTCTGAGCCTGATCGGCACACAGAGAAACGAACATGCAGGGCTGTCCCGACAGGGCAGTCCTGCATTCGGTCCCTTAGCTCAGTTGGTTAGCAGCAGCTGACTCATAATCAGCGGGTCGCAGGTT
>JAGAAF010000006.1 GCA_017615435.1 Bacteroidales bacterium | reverse complement strand
GGCGTCGTAGGTGAGGTCTTTGCCGTCCGCGAGGTGGCCTTGGAAATAGTCACCCGCGAGCTCGACCGTCCGGTCAGAGCCCAGCCGGCCGTCCGTCATCTCCGGCACGGGAAAGGCGTTCGGTCCGAACCACAGCGGCGCGATCTCGGTCTTCGTCCCGAGGTTGGGCGCGACGACTGGCGTGCCCGCGAATGCGCGGGTGCAGAGGAGTATTAATAGTGCGGTGAGGATGCGTTTCATAGGCTGATGCGATATTTGATCGCGCCCGAACCCTCGCGGATCCAGGTGTCGAAATGCTTGCTGCCCCGGTGCAGGACGATGACGCGGGCGCCCTTCGGGAGGTGGTTGTACTCGCCGTCAGAGCCTGAGTAGCGGCCGTAGGCGAGGAGGACGCCGTTGTGCAGTGCGGCGAAGTCGTTGTCGTGGTCGTGCCCGCAGAAGGCGGCGACGAAGCCGGTCTCGCGCATGGCGTCGAACATGCCGGGGTTATATTTGCCGCAGCAGACGGGTTCGGTCCAGTTGCCGACATAGTCTGTCACTTCAGCGTACTCCGGGAAGGGGATGTGGAAGAAGGCGATGCTCGGCTTGTCCGGGTGTTTGCCGGCGGCCTCGCGGACCCACTTGACCTGCTCGTCCGTGAACCAGGCGTAGCTGAAGTTCGAATAATCGACCGGGTCGGTGGAGTAGGCGTGCGAGTCCAGGAAGAAGAGACGCCAGTTGCCGGCGGGGATTTCCATGTCCGCAAGGGAGCCGTCGGGGTCGAGGGTGTTCAGGGTATGCTTGCAGTTGACTATTATTTGCGCGAGCTGTTGGCGGGTACAGCCGTGTTCGTGGTCATGGTTGCCGTAGATAATCACCCATGGGCGGGCATACGAATCGAGTCTGTCCGTGATGATGCGCATGAGCGTGTCGGACGGAGTCGAGTACACGAGGTCGCCGGTGACGGTGATAAGGTCCGGATCCTCCCATCTGACCAGGCTATCCATCCGAGCGAAGACTTCCTCCACCTGGTCGGGGTGAAAGAGCTGGAGATGGAGGTCTGTCAGCTGGAGAATTTTGTAGGAATTCTGGCAACTGACGAGAAACAGCAGACTGGTTACAATAGCGAGGTGTTTCATACCGCGAAGTTAACAAAATCATAAATGATTTGTTAATCAAGATTAATTTTCGTAAATTTGAACGTTAAAAGGCGGAGAGCGCTTCGGGCGCCTCGCCCCTGCGCCGTTACTCATGTGACAGGCGGCAGCGAAGCTGTATCACTAACTGAAAATCAATACCTTTATGAGAAAATTCGACGACCTTAAAATTGCTGTGGCCGGTACCGGCTATGTTGGACTGTCAATCGCGACGCTTCTATCGCAGAGGCATGAAGTGAAGGCAGTGGACGTGATTCCTGAAAAGGTCGAGAAACTGAATAACAAGATTTCGCCCATCCAGGACGAGTACATCGAGAAGTATCTGGCGGAGAAACCGCTGAAGCTCGAGGCTACTCTGGACGGGCGAAACGCGTATAAAGACGCGGACTTTGTGGTTATCGCAGCCCCTACCAACTACGACCCGAAGAAGAATTTCTTCGACACGTCGCACGTGGAGGAGGTTATTGAGCTGGTCCTGGAGGTCAATCCGGATGCCGTGATGGTGGTCAAGTCCACCGTCCCCGTGGGATTCACCAAGGGCGTGCGGGAGAAGTTCTCCTATCGCGAGCGTCAGGCTGACGGCAAGATGAAGGTGGTTGTCCCGAACATCATCTTTGCCCCTGAGTTCCTGCGCGAGAGCAAGGCCCTGTACGATAACCTGTATCCCAGCCGTATCATTGTGGGCTACGATGAGCCCGCCCTGGAGGAAGCTGCGCATGCGTTTGCGGCTCTCATCAAGGAGGGCGCCATCAAGCAAGACGTGCCGGTGCTGTTCATGGGCTCGACCGAGGCTGAGGCTGTGAAGCTCTTCGCGAATACTTATCTGGCTCTGCGTGTCTCGTACTTCAACGAGCTGGATACGTACGCTGAGATGAAGGGACTGGACACCCAGGAAATCATCGACGGTGTATGCCTGGATCCGCGTATCGGTTCGCACTACAACAACCCGAGCTTCGGTTACGGCGGCTACTGTCTGCCGAAAGACACCAAGCAGCTGCTCGCGAACTTCAACGACGTCCCCGAGAACCTTATCCACGCCATCGTGGAGAGCAACCGTACCCGAAAGGACTTCATCGCAGACCGAGTACTGGACAAGGCCGGATATTATAGCTACACGGGAACTAACGCCTTTGACACAACCAAAGAGAAGGAAGTGGTCATAGGCGTTTTCCGTTTGACCATGAAGAGCAACTCGGACAACTTCCGTCAGAGTGCCATCCAGGGCATCATGAAGCGCATCAAGGCGAAGGGCGCAAAGGTGATTATCTATGAGCCCGCGCTGGAGGACGGAACCACCTTCTTCGGATCGAAGATAGTCAACGATCTGGCCGCCTTCAAGGCTCAGAGCGATGCGATTATCGCAAACCGCTATGACGCTGTGCTGGACGATGTCCAGGATAAGGTCTACACGAGAGATATCTTCAAGAGAGACTAATGAAACGTTTGGCTGCATATCTGCTGGCTATGCTGGCGCTGATGAGTTGCGGAAATCCGCAGCTCTGGCAGGCCGCGGTCGGTGAGCCGATCATCCCGATTCGTGGGGACATGAGTGGGGTGGTGCTGACGGACTATCTGCCGGCTGTGGACACCACGAAGATCCCGGAGCCGGAGCTTATTGGCGACGGAGGAGTCGGCGTCCTGCAGATTGGGCCGGTCGCGATTCCGATGCTGCCGACGTTGCCGGTAGTGCAGGGGCTGACGACCGCTGGGATTGAAGACGGCCGCATTTTACTGAAGGCGGACCG
>JAGAAF010000040.1 GCA_017615435.1 Bacteroidales bacterium | reverse complement strand
TTCCCGGATCTGCAGTATCACGGATATTCCGAGGGCGACCACTGCCAGATGGGCTGGTTCGACCGCTACGACGTGGAGCAGTGGGCCGATGTGGCGCACAGCATCTTCAAGGACAACTTCACCGTTCTGCACGGTGTGTCTATGGGCGGTGCGACGGTTATGATGGCTTCCGGAGACAAACTCCAGCCGTTCATCAAGGCAATAGTGGAAGACTGCGGCTATGCTTCAGTGGTTGCACAGTTCAACAAGAACCGCAGGGACAGCTTCTGGTTCGTGCCGGCCGACATCCTTCAGAGCGCTTCGCTCGTGACCAAGAAAAAGCACGGCTGGGGCTTCTGGGAGGCTTCTTCGGTGGAGCAGCTCAAGAAATCGACAGTCCCTATGCTCTTCATCCACGGCGACGCGGACGACTTTGTGCCGTTCTCGCACCTGGACAAGTGCTACAACGCCAAGACCCAGGGTTATAAAGAGAAATGGGTAGCGGAAGGAGCGGTGCACGCCAATTCCTTCGCCAAGCATCCCGAAGAATATAAGCAGCACGTACACGATTTCCTGGAGAAAGTTAAGGGCCTGTAATGTTCACGACTGCAGGTTTTAACCTATTCCTGATCATAATGGCCGCCGTTGCGGTCGTGGTATTCGTCTCCCTGTTCTTCGTGAACGCCGGATACGGAAAGTTCTACCAGCCCAAGTGGGGTCCCTCGCTGGACAACCATCTGGGCTGGTTCCTTATGGAAGTCCCCGTGTTCATCGCGATGCTCCTGCTGTGGTGGTTCTCCGAGCGGCGCGACGACTGGATCAGGCTGACCTTTCTTCTGCTTTTCGAAATCCATTATTTCCATCGCTCGTTCATATTCCCTACTAAATTGAGCGGCCACAGCCGTATGCCGCTTGCGATAGTGCTGATGGGCGCGGTGTTCAACACGCTAAACGCGCTTATGCAGGGTGGGTGGATATTCTACGTCTCCCCTGCCGGATATTATCCTGAAGGGTGGTTAACCAGCCTGCCGTTCGTGGCCGGAAGCGCGATTTTCATCGTGGGGATGTACATCAATATCCAGTCCGATGCGATTATCCGCGGTCTGCGGCAGCCGGGCGACACGAGACACTACCTGCCGCGCGGGGGAATGTTTCGCTACGTGACGAGCGCGAACTACTTCGGCGAGCTGCTGGAGTGGGTCGGGTTCGCGGTGCTGACGTGGTCCTGGGCGGGAGCGGTGTTCGCGCTCTGGACGTTCGCGAATCTCGCACCCCGCGCGGCCCGCATCTACGAGCTTTACCAGCAGGAATTTCCCGGTCAGGTAGACACAAAGCGCACAAAGCGCATAATACCGTTCATTTACTAAACTATGATTGAATCCCCCGTTTTCACTCCGGTGACTTTCGGCCCGATTACCCTTCGCAACAGGGTTATCCGTTCGGCCGCGTTCGAGAATATGGCCTATGGCAACAGTCCGTCCGAGGACCTCTACAACTACCATACGGCTGTGGCCAGGGGCGGCGTCGGTATGACTACCCTCGCCTACGCGTCCGTTTCGCGCAGCGGCTTGTCCTTCGACGGCCAGCTCTGGATGCGCGAAGAGATAGTGCCCGGCCTGAAGCGCATTACCGACGCCGTCCACGCCGAAGGCGCGAAATGCTCCATCCAGCTCGGTCATTGCGGCAATATGACGCATCGCGCGACCTGCGGCTGCACGCCCGTGGGCGCGTCGGGAGGGTTCAACATCTACTCGCCCACGTTCGTGCGCAGGCTGTCGCGCGCTGATATCGACCAACTCGTGGACGATTTCGGACACGCCGTGAACCTCGCCCGTGAAGCCGGCTTCGACTGTGTCGAAATTCACGCGGGGCACGGCTATCTGATAAGCCAGTTCCTTTCGCCATATACCAACCACAGGCACGACGAATACGGCGGCTCGCTGGAGAACCGTATGCGCTTTATGAGGCGCGTCATCAGCCGCGTGATGCAGGAGGCGCGGGACGATATGGCCGTCGTGGTGAAAATGAATATGCACGACGGCTTCAAGGGCGGAATGCAGGAAGAGGAATGCCTCGAAGTGGCGCGGGAGCTCGAAAGGCTGGGAGTGCACGGAATCGTGCTCTCGGCGGGCTTTGTGAGCAAGGCGCCGATGGAGGTGATGCGCGGCGCGATGCCGATCAGGACTATGTCGCACTATATGGACACGAAGAAGTTCTGGTGGCTGCAGCTGCTGCTGTTCTTCGCCGGCAGGGCGCTGATTCCGACTGTTCCATACAAGGAGGCGTATTTCCTCGAAGATGCGAAGAAGTTCCGCGCTGCGGTGAAGCTGCCGCTTATCTATGTCGGGGGAATGGTGTCTTTAAGCAAGATGGAAGAAGTGCTCGCAGCCGGCTTCGACGGCCTTCAGATGGCCCGCGCGCTGATCCGCGACACGGACTTCGTCAATAAACTTCATTCGGGTGAACTGACCAAGAGCCCCTGCGGCCATTCGAATTATTGCATAGGCCGTATGTATACGCTCGAAATGAAGTGCAATAAATGCATTGCCGACCTCCCTGCGAAACTTCGCAAAGAGGTCGACAAAGCGGAGGCTAAGTGGAAATAGCCTTCTAGATTTCTATTTCAGCGGTTTTACGGATATCATCCGATGCGGCTCCCAGAAGGAGCTGCAGTTTGCCGTGCTCGAGAGTCCAGCAGTTCTCGGAGACGTTCCAGTAGCGCAGGTCATTGAGGGGGATCTCGAGGGTGACGGTCTTCGTCTGGCCTGCTTTAAGGCTCACGCGCTCGAAGGCCTTGAGTTCCTTCTCGGGCCATTCCACCGCCGACTCGCTGCGGTGCACATAAAGCTGCACCACTTCGTCGGCCGGCATCGCGCCCTCGTTCGTGAGCTTGAAGCTGACCTTCACGGACTCCTTGCCGGCCTTCACGCTCATATCGCCGTATGCGAAGTTCACGTAGGAAAGGCCGTGACCGAAAGCATACATAGGCTTCACGGCTTTCGTGTCGAACCAGCGATAGCCCACGAGGAATCCCTCTGTGTAGTGCGATTCGGGCTTCGGGAGAGAATCGATGAGTTTCTGGCGCTCCTCGCGGCTCATCTTCATCACGTCGGGCCTGAACATAAGCGTGAACAAGTCGCCGCCGGCGTTGGGATCAGGGAAATTGCCAAGCGCATATGCGGGTGAATCCTCAAGCTTTACCGGGAAAGTGAACGGCAGCTTGCCGGACGGCGCGATGTCGCCGAAGAGGACTTCGGCCAGCGCCGTTCCGCCCTCCGTGCCGTTCCACCAGCCCTGCACGATAGCAGGCGAAGCGGGCTCCAGAACCTGAAGGTCGGTGGGGCCGCCGGAAATCAGCACGCTGACAAGATTCGGGTTGGCTTCGCGCAGAGCCTGCACGAGCTCTTCCTGACCGCAAGGGAGTTTGATGGTCTTGCGGTCCGAGCCTTCAGTCTCTATGCTCTTATTGGTGCCGCCGAAGAATATCACGAGGTCGGCCGACTTCGCGAGCTCGACCGCCTCTGCGAGCAGAGCCGGATCTGCGGCCTCGTCGATCGCGTCGGCCTCCAGCGGGTTCTTCTGCGCAGGAGCGGGTCCCCAGCGGAAGCCGGGATAGTTCTTATAACCGGGAGCGTACACGACTTCAATGCCGGCAGCACGCTTCTGAATACCCTCAAGAGGAGTTATCTCGTAAAGAGCCTTCACGCCTGCGCCCATACCGCCGCTCTGGGTCTTCAGCACGGCATTCTGGCCGATTACGGCTATCTTCTTAACTGACGGAGCAATAGGCAGCAGACCGCCTTCGTTCTTTAACAAAACAATAGATTTCTCAGCAACTTCGAGGGCTATTTTCTGGCACTCGGGCTGCGAGGTCATCACCGTGTTCGCGACATCCGCCGGGACGGGCTTGATGGCATAGCGTACGCGAAGAATCTGGCGGACTTTCTCATCGACTAAATCTTCAGTCAAAGCGCCCGTCTTGATGGAATCTATCACGGGCTGGCCAAGATAATTGTCGCCTGTCATCTGCACGTTCAGGCCGTGCAGCATAGCACCCATCGTGCTGTGCGTTCCGCCCCAGTCGGACACGGTCATACCCTTGAAACCCCACTCGCCGCGAAGGATTTCGTTCAGCAGGTGCTCGTTCTCTGAGCAATAGTCGCCGTTGACCTTGTTATAGGCAGGCATCACGCTCATCGCGCCGCCTTCGACCACCGCGCTCTCGAAGGGTTTGAGATAGATCTCGCGCAATGTGCGCTCGTCCAGGATGGCGTTCACGCTGCCGCGGTTCGTCTCCTGATTGTTCACGGCGAAGTGCTTGATACACACGGCCGTACCCTGGTCCTGGCAGCCCTTCGTGTACTCGAGCGAAAGCGCGGCAGAAAGTATCGGGTCCTCGCTCAGGTATTCGTAGGTGCGGCCGCCGACGGGCAGACGCTGTATGTTCACGGCCGGGCCGAGGATGACGTCCTTACCGCGCAGGCGGGCCTCCTTGCCCATACCCTTGCCGTAGATGTAAGCCATCTCACGGCTCCAGGTGGCGGCGAGGGCCGAACCGGTCGGGAAATAGGTCGCGGAGTCCAGTTTCCAACCGGCGCTCATAAAGCCGTTGGGCTGGCCTTCCTCGCGTATGCCGAACGGGCCGTCCGCGTAGTTTATGTCGGCGATTCCGAGGCGTTCCACTCCGGCGGAAGACATATTGGTCTTCGAATGGAGCATATTGACTTTTTCCTCCAGCGTCATCTGGGAGATGATAGCGTTAATAGCCGCATCGTTGGCGGCAAGCCTTTCCTGAGGAGTGAGATTGTTGCAGGAAGCGCCGAGAATTGCGACGCCCGCAAGGATTAAAATTATTTTTTTCATACTATCCAGTGTATTCAGAAGGGGGTACTCCGAACTGTTTCTTGAACGAAGTGCTGAAATGCGACAGAGTGTTGAAGCCGGTCATCCAAGCGATTTCTGACATATTGTATTTGCCCTCGCGCAAGAGCTCTGCGGCCCTGTTGAGTTTATAATGCTTGAAGAACACCGACGGATTTTCGCCCGTCAGGCCCTTCACTTTGTAGTAGAACTTCGTGCGGGATATCTTCATCATCTCGCAGATCTTCACTATTTCGAGGTCGGTGTTCGCGAGTTCTTTTTCCATCAGCGCATAGAGGTCGCGCATAAACGCTGCGTCGCGCGGGGAAAGCGCCTCCGGCGGAATGCTTTCCGTGGTGGTGGCGTTTCCAAGCTGGCGACGCAGCTTCTCGCGGTTCTCCAGCAGCGACTTCACAAGCGCGAGCAGATATGCGGGCTGGAAAGGCTTCGACACATAGGCGTCCGCGCCCTTGTCCAGGCCCTGAACCTGACTCTCCACGGCAACCTTTGCAGTCACGAGCACCACCGGGATGTGAGAGAGCTGAAGGTCGCCTTTGATCTTCTCGCAGAGCTGGTAACCGCTCTCGCCCGGCATCACCACGTCGCTGATGACGAGGTCCGGCGCGTCGTCCTGCATTCCGCGCAGGGCGCTCGCCACATCGAAATAGATGGACACGCGGTACTGAGGTTTCAGCAGCAGCTGTATGTAGTTGGCGATGTCGATGTCGTCGTCCACCACCGCTATGTGCTTGCGGTCCGCATCCTCCGAATTGTCTTCCGGCATCAGGATGTCAGGCGTGCTTTCAGGAAGCAGGCCCTGCGGCTCCGCGTCCGTCCGCTCGTCCTTCGGGTACGACGACGCACTCACCGGCACGATGAAGCAGAACTCCGCTCCGCCGCCCGGCCTGTTGATAGCCTTGATGTAGCCGTGGTGCAGGGTGATAAGCACTCTAGCATAGTACAGGCCTATTCCGGAGCCGTGGGTATTGGATTTCGAAGCTCCCTGGTAGAAGCGCTCGAATATCTTTTCCATTTCTTCTTCGGGTATGCCGGGACCGGTATCGGACACGCGGATTGCCGCGTACTGGCCGTCAGTGTCTTCGTCCGTCAGCGGGAAAAGCGCCGCCGCGTCCGTGCGGGAAATAACATCGAAAGATAGAGTCACCTTGCCGCCGGACGGAGTGAATTTCAAGGCGTTCGAGAGAAGGTTCATAAGGATCTTCTGCACCTTGTCCGCATCAACCCACATCGTGAAGCTCTCTTCCAGACCGGTGGTGGCCAGTTCTATTCCCTTGCTCTGTGCGTTGAAGCGGAACAGGTCCGCCACGTTCTTCAGAGGCGGAACTATATCCATCTTCGCCACCTTCATCTGGAGCTTGCGGTTGCCGATCCTGTTGAAATCGAGCAGCTGGTTCACAAGCGAGAGCATCCAGGCCGAATTGCGCCTGATGATGTCCACCAGGGCTCGGTCTTCTCCCTTTATGTTTTCAGATGCGGCAAGCTGGCCCGCAGGACCCGCAATCATAGTCAGAGGCGTGCGGAACTCGTGCGCGACGTTGGAGAAGTAGTTCATCTGGATCTTGTTCAGTTTCTTCTCCTCCTGCTCAGCCATCTCGGCGCGTTCCTGCTCGAGTTTCACCTCGCGTATACGCTCGGCCGCCTCGGCCCTGACGCGCCTGACGTGGATCCAGAAAGTGTAGCCCATACCCACGAGAGCGCCGCCCAGCAGGGCCCAGAGGATTATGGCCCACCAGGTGGCGTACCACGGCGGGAGCACCCTTATGCGAAGGACCTGCTCATCGGAAATGACGTTGCGTCCTTCGCCGGAGAGCCTCACCTTGAAGATGTAACGCCCCGAAGGGAGATTCGCATAATATGCTTCATCCGCGGTGCCGCATTCGACCCAGTCCTGATCGAAGCCCTCCATCATATACTTGTAGTGCATATGCACGTGCTCGCCGTAGTCCAGAGCCGCGAAGGCAATGCTAAAGGCGTTGTCGTTGTGCGGTATCACCACATCCGGCTTGCCCGAAAGCGAGCTTTCGACGGGAGCGTTCGGCCCCGGCTGCACGAGGGTATTGTGAATCTTCAAGTATTCGAAAACTATGGGCACGTTTCGCTGGTCGCTGACCTCCAGCGGGGTGAACGACGTCAGGCCGTGCGCGCCGCCGAAGATGATCGTACCGTCCGGGAGGGCGATCGCCGCCCGCTCGTTGAACTGGTTTCCGCCGGTGCCGTCCGCCTCGAAGTAGCTGATCATCTGCCCCGCGGCGCGGTCGTATTTCGCAAGGCCGTTCAGGGTGCTGACCCAGACGTTGCCCTCCGGATCTTCCTGGAGCGCGCAGATGGACTCGCACGGAAGGCCGTGGACAAGTTCGGTCTGACCGCTTTCCTTGCTGCGGCGCAGCAGGCCGTTTGCCGACGTGCCCATCCAGATGTCGCCCTCCGAGTCCTTCAGCAGGCAGCTGAACACTGCAGGCTCGCCGCCCAGGTTCTCTTCCGCCTCGCCAGTGTACGTGTTCAGCGTCATCAGAGCGTGGTTCATCACGGCCGCCATCAGGTAGCCGGGTTTGTAGGGCTGCAGCTCCGTGACGAAGGTCCAACCTTCCGGGACCGGCAGTTGAACATAGTCCGCCTTGCGCGTCTTGCGGTCGAAGTTCATCAGCGCGGCGCCGCCTCCGCCTATCCAGATCTTGCCCTGGTCGTCTTCCGCTATCGCAATCGGGATGAAATGGAAGAAGGAGTCCTTGCGGACAAGGCGCCGGCCGTCCCAGCCGCAGCGCACCACCCTGTACTTGTCCGAAAACAGCAGCCAGAGGTCGCCGGCCGAATCGCAGAAGACCTTGCTGGCGCGGATGTAACCGATGTTTTTATCGTCGATGAGGTGCGTGACATCCACGTTCTTGAGCGAGCCGCCTTCGTAAACGAAAAGCCCGTCTCGGTAAGTGGTGATCCACAGGCGACCCTTGCCGTCCAGGCAGAGCGAAGTGACCGCTTTGTGGCGGAAGGCGTCGGTAAGGAATTTATTGCGATTAAACTGTTCCTTATAACGGAAAGACACGCTGAAGCCTTCCGTGGCCGTGCCGAACCATAGATTCTGGCGGCTGTCGCGGAAGATGGTATGGATTTCAGCGGAAGGGATTTCGTAAGGGAAGCCGGGCGCGTCCTGGAAAGTGACGCTTTCGGCAGCGCGGTCGTATTCAAACACGCCCTTGCCGATCACGCTCAGAAGAATCGAGTTCTCGTCCACGGCGTAGATCAGGTCCACGTCCCCCTCCATCACGGCCGGGCAATTGCGGACTGCGCGCGGGAGCGGTTTGCCCGCCATCGTGGTCTTGTCCACTATGCTGAGACTGCCCATTCCGGAGAACCAGACTTCGTCGCGGCCGGTGTCGCAGATGTGGTAGGCCTGGTGAGTCAGCTGCGCCGTTCCGAGCAGGGAGAAGCTGTCCAGCGAGTAGCGGTTCACAGCCCAACCGCCGGCGGAAAGCACCCATAGCGAGCTGCCGTCGCACACGGTCGATGGTGAGCCGAAGGGGTTCAGGTCCCCGATCACGGAGAGCAGTTCGTCGTGGTCAGCGTCGTAGCGCATCAGCTCCGAGCCGCCCGCCATCAAAAGCAGGCCCGGACGCGGTTCCATTATATTGTTCACGCCCGGCATCCAGGAGCTCGAGCGCACGCGGTGGAAACGGCCGTCCGGAGTCCTGCGGGCAACGCCGCCGCCCGTGGCCACCCAAACCGTCCCGTCCGATGCGGCGAGGACGTCGTTGATCTGGTTGTCCGGCAGGCCGACCGAATCCTGGGATGCGAAGAACTGGATGTATTCGTGGACAGTGTATTTGTTAAGGCCACGGGAGGTGGCGATCCAGATGTGGCCGTCCGCGTCTTCGGCGAAGGCGTTCACCCTCTGGTTGGAAAGGCGGTCGGACACAAGGACGCTTCCGTCTGCGGGAGAGGACGCCGGGGCCGTGCGGCAAGAGAGCACGAGGGCCAGAAGCGCCAGTGGGAGGTATTTGGTTATAGTCTTGTGCATATATCTTAACAAATGTAATGATTATATTGGATATATCGGCCCCTGACGCGGCTTTTGAACATACGTGAACAAAATTGAACAAACGCGCGGGACCCGCCCGCACGTACGTGAAATTCTTTGATAATGCGGAAAAGTCTTGCTTGGAAAGATTTGCGACCTTTGCATTACTAACTAACGACCAATGAAGAAAATTCTATGCTTTTTTGCTCTTATCGCCGCCGTTTCCTGCAACGGCAGCATCCAGGACAACGACCCGTGGGGGAAGATCGACGATGAGAGAGCCAAGGAAGCAGCGGAGGAAAAAGTCCATCAGGGCGAGGTCCGCGAGCTCAGTATGTACAGCGCCAAGATGGGACAGAATATGACCTATTCCGTCTGGCTTCCCGGAGATTACGACGAAAACGGCGAATATCCGTTCCTCTATCTCCTGCACGGTTATGAATACGGCGACCAGAGCCGCCTGGACCGCTGCTGGTTGGACAAAGGCAACGCGGAGTCGATTGCCAACAAATACCAGAAGGAGGGCGGGGTGCCGATGGTGATCGTGATGCCAAACGGCCTGAGCAGTTTCTACCAGGGCGACTATGAAGCGTACTTCGAGGAAGAACTTATGCCGAAGGTCGAGGCCGACCTGAAATGCAACGGCAAGCGCGCAATAGCAGGCCTTTCGATGGGCGGCTACGGCACTCTCTACCACTCTCTCAAGTATCCGCACAAATTCACTTACGCCTACGCGATGAGTCCGGCGGCGAATTCCCAGATGGCATCGCTTCTTAACGGCAAGGACTTCTCCCATCTTCCGGAATTCACTATCGAGGTCGGCCTGCAGGATATGACGGTCAACAACTCGGACGCGAAAGCGCTCTACAACGCGCTGATTAACAAGGGCGTCAAATGCCACTGGATCGAGCGCGCCGGCACTCACGACTGGAAATTCTGGCAGGAGTGCCTTCCTAAAACCCTTAAAGCAGTCGGAAATTCTTTTTAAATTTATATTCACTAACTATTATTAACCACAATGAGAAAAAGCAACTTTCTAATGCGTGCAATGACCGTTCTGGCGGGGCTCATCCTCGGCACCTCGGCCTTGTTCGCGCAGAAAAGCATCGAGGTGACCGGAAGAGTCACCGACCAGCAGAAGGAGCCTCTCATCGGCGTGGCCGTGATGATTCAGGGCACGCAGACCGGCACTATGACTGATCTGGACGGTAACTTCAAGATCACTGTTCCCGAAGGCAGCACTCTCGAATTCATCTCCATCGGCTACGAGACCATCAGCCTCAAGGCCACCGCGAAGATGAACGTGACTCTGAAGGAAGATTCGGTTCTTCTGGAAGAGACCGTCGTCGTGGGTTATGGAGTTCAGAAGAAGGAGTCCCTGACCGGCGCTATCAGCCAGATCCATTCGGAGGATATCGCCAACACCAAAAACATCGACGGTGTCACAGCCCTTCGGGGTAAGATCCCCGGTCTTATGATCAACCAGAATACCGGCAAGCCGGGCGTGTTCGACAACACCATCAACATCCGTGGCTTCGGTACTCCTATCATCGTCGTGGACGGTGTGGTGAGGAGCGCAACCAAAGTGCGTAAATCCACCACCTACAACACGGATCCCACCGCACTCGAGGCCTACACGGATATGTCAGTGCTTAACGAACTCAACCCGGACGACATCGAGAGCGTGTCCGTGCTGAAAGACGCATCCGCGACCATCTACGGTATCGGTGCCCAGAACGGTGTGATCCTTATCACCACCAAGAGGGGCCAGATCAAGAAGCCTACCGTGAACTTCTCCTCAATGCTTACCCTCACCCAGCCCATCGTCCCCCGCGACGTGGAGAGTTGGACTTCCTTTATGAAGTGGGAGAACGCGATGTCCGACGTGTCAAGGATGGACCACCGCTTCACGGACGATGTAATCGCAGCCTATGAGAACGGCGATCCCGCCTACACCTACACCGACTGGTATGCCGAGACCTACAAGAAGTTCGCCGTGAACCAGTCCTACACAATGTCGCTCAACGGTGGTACCGACGCCATCAACTATTACTTCAGCGCCAACTACGCAAACGACAATCCTATCATCAAGGCTGACAACTACGGCTACGACCGCTACAGTTTCACCGGCAATATGTCGGTGAAGATCACCCCGGACCTCACCGTCCGCTACAACACCACCTTCCGCCAGAGCACGACTCTCTCGCCCGGTAATATGGATATGGACTGGAACCTGCTTTACTACATCTATCAGTCCAACCCTATGGTCGGTGTTCACCCCAAAGGCAACGAAGGTCACTATTCCGACGTGGAAGAGCACTGCAACCCGCTGGCAATCATCGACGGCGAACTTTCCGGCTACACCCAGCAGGATAGCAAGAGTTTCAACAACAACCTCGAACTGACCTATGTCGCCCCGTTCCTCAGGGGACTGCGCATCACCGCGATGGGAGCCTACGACTTCGACCGCAACAAGACCCGCACCCTGATCAAGATGTACAATCTCTACGACTACGAGACCGACACCCAGATCCCCGGTGCGGTTTCCCGCGTTGAGACTCAGTACTCGGAGTATTGGGCGGACAACACACGTCTCTACGGACGCGCCCAGGCTCTCTACGACAACCGTTTCGGCAACCACAACATCTCCGCGATGCTCGGTGTGGAACTTACGGACTACCTCACAGCCTACGTCAATGCCGACCGTTACTACGGTCCGAACGAAGATCAGTATCTCTACACCCACGACACCATCGGTTCCGGTCTGAGCACCCGCGCCGGAAACGCCGGTTCCCGTTCGAACACCCGTTCCGCAGGTTACATCGGCCGCTTGAACTACAACTACGCGGGCAAGTACCTCTTCGAGGTGATGGGCCGCTACGACGGTAACTATCAGTTCGCTCCCGGCCACCGCTGGGGCTTCTTCCCTTCCTACTCCGCAGGTTGGCGTATCTCCGAAGAGAAGTTCTTCAAGGATCTCTTCCCTCACTTCAACAACCTGAAGTTCCGCTGGTCCGACGGTTTCACCGGAATGACCCAGGGCAATGCTTACGACTATGTCGGCGGTTACACCCAGAGCGGTTCCTGGATCTTCTCCGAAGGCAACACCACCACCGGTTATGTGAGCCACACTGTGGAGAACTCGATCCTCACTTGGGCAAAGGTCCGTATGATGGACTTCGGTGTGGACTGGGAACTCTGGCAGGGCAAGTTCGGAGGCACCTTCGACTGGTTCGAGCGTGATGTGAACGGCATCGCGGGCACACGCGACGTCTCCCTCCCTGATTTCTATGCAGTCACCCTCCCTTCCGAGAACCTGAACAAATATGAGACTCAGGGTCTGGAACTCTCGCTCTACCACCGCAACCATATCGGCGATTTCTACTATCGCATCCAGGGTAACGTCACGTACACACGCGGGCGCTACACCTATATTGAAAGCGATGCCACCAGGCAGTACACTTCTTCGTGGAACTACTGGAAGAGCGCCTATGTGGGCCGCTGGCAGGGCTACTTCGGAGGTTCCTACTATGGTTGGTCCGGCGGACAGTTCACCAGCCTGAACGACATCTCCCGTAGCCAGATTCTCTACGATGCCACCGCTTCCGGCAGTGGTAACCGCACCATCGTGCCCGGACAGTACCACATCCTGGATCGCAACGGCAACGGCTACATCGACACGAATGATGTCATCTACACCTGGGGCGCGACCACCAATCCCCCGCTTCAGTATGGACTTAGTATGAGCGGCAACTGGAAGAGCCTGGATTTCAGCATCGTGTTCAACGGTTCCGCGCTTCGCCACAAGACCTATATGGCCGGAGGTTACGCCAGCTTCGGTAAACTGAACTACCTCCCGAGCCAGTACACAGATTCCTATCACGTGCACACCTACGGCGCCGACCCTTGGGACCCGGAGACCGAGTGGGATGCCGGCTATTGGCCCGCTCTCGCCCGTACCGCCCAGTCCGGCAGTTTCCCTGCCGTGAACGGTATGTATATGGAGAATCAGCCGTACAAATATGTGGACGCTTCCTACCTCCGACTCAAGACTGTCGAGATCGGTTATCGCGTCAGCCCCGAGTTCCTGCGCAAGGCGGGGATCAAGAGCGCGCGCGTGTTCTTCAACGGAGGCAACCTCCTTACTATCTGCAATCCGCTCTTGAAGTATGTGGATCCTGAATCGACCGACTCCAGCTGGTCTGCCGGCGGTTACTATCAGCTCAGCCGCACCTTCAACTTCGGTTTCAACCTCAACTTCTAATCCTGAAAGCAATGAAAAGAATATTCAAATATATCGCTCTTGTCGGTCTTTGCCTCGGACTCGTGTCCTGCGACAAATTCTTCGACGATATGGAAGGTGATTTGAGCAAGGTCTCAGGTGAGAATATGGCCGCTACCGAAAACGGTCTGATATCTATGCTCGCCAGCCTCTACGGCTATATGCCTATCAACGCCTTCTCCACAGGTGATCAGGGTCAGTTCTTCGCAAACGGTTCCCGCAGCACTCCGACTTACTACTCTTCCACCGCAGGTTTCTGGAACTACACCGCCATCCGCGACATCAACAAGTTCCTCGAATCCCTCGAAAGCGCAGAGCAGAAGGGCATCATCAACAGCGTCACCAGGAATCACTACCGCGGTGAGGGTCTGTTCATCCGCGCCTACTGCTACTTCGCACAGGTTCGTACCTACGGCGGCATTCCCATCGTGGACAAGACCTTGGACGACCAGTACGACGGCAAGGACAACAAAGGCCTTTACTATCCGCGCAAGACCGAGAAAGAGTCTTGGGACTGGGTTATCGATCAGTTCCAGCAGGCTGCCGACCTCCTTCCCGAGACCCAGGCACAGGAAATGCGTGTGAACAAGTACACCGCTCTGGGTATGAAAGCCCGCGCAGCCCTCTGGGCCGCTTCAGAGAGCAAGTACTGGGACCGCGCCCCAATTGACGCCGCCTACAATGCGGTAATCAAGGAACTCACTTATATGAAGTCCGACTATGCCAACCAGTATTACCAACTCGCTATCGACGCGGCGGCAGACGTGATCAATTCCGGCAAGTACGCTCTCTATGAGCCCGCTCCCGCTTCGATCGGCGCCGCTATCGACAACCTCACCGAACTCTTCCAGAACTACAAGAAGATAGAGGGTCTGCTCGGCCGTTCATTCAAGAGCGGAAGCGCAGAGGGTGGCAACGGCTGCAATGCGTGGGGTCCCAACCAGGTGACCACCGGTTACACCGGCACTGGCGCTGCTTCCTACACCATCACGCTCAACCTCGCGGACGAGTACGACTACTACGACAACGCCAACGACCGCAAGATCGGAGGCCGTAAGATCCAGACTCTCGTCAGTGGAAGCGAGGACGCCTACTTCAACGACGTGGAGGCCGAAATGACAGCCGCCAAGGTCGCGAACTACAAGAAGTACGACGCCGTCACCGATCCTTTTACAATGAAGGACGCGCGTTTCCAGGCTTGGGTAATCTACCCGGGAGCGACCTTCCGCGGAACCACCATCTACGCCCAGGGCGGCTATGTGGACACGGACGGCAAGGTCTATGTCTATCCCACCAAGAACGACACCCTGAAACTCGGAGACAAGATCTACTTCCCCTACGGCGGTGCGGTCGAGGACAACTCTGCGTTCTACCGCCTGAAGACGGACGTGAACTCCAACAACCGTTCGTTCTACTGCTTCTTCCCGCGCAAGTATCTGGATCAGAAGGCCAACAACGCAAACACCCAGAGCCCCTGGTATGATCTGCGCTACGCCGAGGTCCTCCTGACCTACGCCGAGGCTGTGGCTGAAAGCGGTCTGGGGAATGCCACTCTCGCGGAGCAGTACCTCAACGACATCCGCCACAGGGCTGGTTTCAAGGACAACATTCCTCTCACCGTCGCCAACGTGATGCACGAGTGGAAGGTCGAGTTCGCTCTCGAGAACAAATGGAGCGACGTTCTCTGGCGCCGCCGCGCCTTCTACAACCCGGACAACGCCAAGACCCCGGATGAAGGTGAAAGCAACATCGGCCAGAAACTCACGCTCATTCCTCTGGTGGATCTGACCGGAACCGAGGCCAAGTACATCTTCCTCCGTGCTCTCCCCTACAGCGCCACTTCTCACTTTAACGGTTATTCAGGTGATCCCCGCTTCACCACCAACGAGGTTTACTATGGCGGAATTCCTAATACCGAGAAAAACAAAATCGAACCCAACAACAAATAATCGACGACGGATATGAAAAGAACACTTTACATTATTATTGCAGTCGCTGTTGCAGCCCTGAGCGTGTCCGCGTGCGATATGTTCAAACTTGACAACTTTGACGGTCCGAACGCCCAGATCAGCGGACGTCTACTCGATGCAGAGACGGGAGATCTTATCGGCATCGAGGCGGCCACGAGCACGGGTATCGACTGGTCTACCTGGACCACATACACCTCCGTGGAGGTAGGCTCTCTGGTGGTTATGGAGCAGGGATGGGTAGAAGACAAGGATAACCCCGGTGAGGACTGGCTGGTCCGTTTCGACGGTCAGTACAGGAACAACCTGGTCTTTGCGGGCGACTACAAATACACCTGCAAGAAACTCCCCTGCTACGAGCCTGCGGACAGTAGCTTCACAGTGAAGGAAGGCGCCAACAAAATGGACCTGGAACTTCTTCCCTACTGCCGTATCGTCGAGCCTGAGTTCTCCGTCAAGAAAGACCTCCTCGGAAATTATTCCAAGCTTGTCGTCAAATTCAAGGTGGAACTTACGGATCCCACCAAGGCTAATACGGTTGCCAATGTGGCATTCTGCGCGAACACCCAGATGTTCGTCGGAGCCAACTACCAGAACCTGGCCAAGGGAGACTCCGGAGCGAAGAAGAAGAATGTCACCGCCGGCAGCACCGTCACTCTTGAGATCGATATGAAAAACACCAGCAACGCAGACCTGTTCCGCTACAACAGGGAGCGCTACCTGCGTGTCGGAGCGATGGCAAACGGCAACGGATACAACTCCAACAACCTGTACAATTTCTCACCTGTTTATAAAATCTCCGCCGACTTCGAGGATATCGAAGAGGTGACTTGGGATGAAATCTAGTATCAATCACATTAATAAAAACACATTATGAAAAAGTTATTTTTGATTCTGACTGCAGCGCTCGCATTTGCGGCTGTTTCCTGCACACCCGACAATCCGGACGATCCTGGCAAGGACGACGGAAAAGCCAAGGAACTTACTACTCTCGTCAGCAGCAATTCCACCTGGAGTGTTGACAAGAGGCTCTTCGATCTCTCCTTCTCCGGAGAAGGCGTGACTCTCGCCACCCAGCTCATCGGTTTCGACGCCGAACTCGTCACCGGCAAGTTTAAACTCGTCGCAGAAGCCTCCGCAAAGGCCGGAGACGCTGTTCTCGAGAAGACTCTTCTGGACGGCAAGGCTGTCTCAGCAGGTAGCGTACAGGTCTCGAAGAGTGGCAAGAAGTACACCTTCAACTTCACTCTTACCGCAGACGGCGCTGAGGTTGCACTCAGTTGGAGCGGCGACATCGACTGGCCCGCAGATCCCGAACCGAAGGCAGTTCTGACAGCAGTTCTCCAGGCCCAGAGTTATGCTGGCTATGGTATGAAGCAACTCAACGTTGCGCTTGGCACTGCAGACCTTATGACCACCGGCAACGGCAACTATCTCTCCCTTGATCTCTACACTGAGGATGCATACCTCCACGAAGGAATCTACCACGTGAATGAGGTCGGCGGTGTCCTGAACGAAGGAGAATTCGGACGCGCCTACGACACCACCGCACAGCAGTGGGATCAGGAAGCCGGAGCAATGGTTGAAAAGCCTGTCGTTTACGGTTCAACCTGGAATAGTATTGCCAATTGGCAGAGCACAATTGAAAAGAGGATCGAAGACGGCATTGTGGTCGTCATAAGGACTGAAGAAGGCTGGCGCATCTCCTGGGGTAAGGATTATCCCAACGAGTATGTTTTCGAAGGCCCTATCGATGCTCTCACTGAGCCTGACCTCTCAGATCCGGATATAGTACTGGAAGTTACTTCCGGTCTTTCCTATACTATGGAGGACAAGACTTCTGAAAACACTGCAGACCAGGCTGGTACTCCCCTTAGCGGCGTAACGCTCTGGAGAGTGACTGTCAGCGACGCTACTGATTGGGTTGCCGCGTTCGACCTCGTGGTCGCCGAAGGCCAGACCGATCTCGCAGGAGAGTACACTATTACAAGTTATCCTCACGAAGCAGGCACCGCAGGCAACGGTGTTTACATTGATATGGACGAATATAATTATCACCTTCATTGCGGCTGCTACTTCAGAGTAGGTGACAAGATCTACACTCTGAATGAAGGTTCCAAGTTCAAAGTTACCTCAAACGCTGACGGTACTCTCAAGTTTGAATTCGGCCCCGATCAGGTAGGTGATGCGGCCACCTTCCAGCCCGCCGGCGTAGCTGTTTTCGCTCTCGACAATGTGGCAAAGGCTTCCTAATCGATGAAGAAGTTATTTATTCTCATAGCCTCCCTGTGCATTGGCCTCAGCGCCAGTGCACAGCAGGCTCTCTGGGGAGGCGGGCAGGTGGTTTCGCCCGAGATCAACGCGGACGGCACGGTGACTTTCCGTTACCAGGCTATGGGCGCATCGAAGGTGGAAGTCACCGGCGATTTCCTGCCCACAGAGAAGGTTGAGATCGACTGGGGCGGACAGCATATAGTCTACGACGCTCCCGGCGTGCGTGAGCTTACCCGCGGCCAGAGGGGCGTGTGGGAGTACACCACCGACTTCGCCGTGGCCCCGGACCTCTACAACTACACGTTCAAGATCGACGGCGACACGGTCATAGACCCGCAGAATATGTGGGTGAACCGCGACGTCGCTTCGCTCACCAGCGTGCTGCTCGTCCCGGCCGAAGGTGCCCGCAGCGACCTCTATGCCATCCACCGCGTGCCGCACGGCACAGTGTCGAAGGTGTGGTATCGCTCGGAGACCGCCGGCTTCGACCGTAGGCTTACCGTCTACACCCCCGCCGGCTACGAGAAGGGCAAGGGCAAGTATCCCGTGCTCTACGTTCTGCACGGCATCGGCGGCGACGAAGATGCGTGGGTGACCCAGGGCCGCGCGACGCAGATTCTGGACAACCTTATCGCTCGCGGTCAGGCGAAGCCTATGATCGTGGTCTTCACGAACGGCAACATCTCCCAGGAGGCAGCTCCCGGCGAGAACAGCACCGGCTACACCCGTCCCACTATGCAGCTCCCGCAGACGATGGAGGGCACCTTCGAGAAGGCGTTCCCCGAGATCGTGGGCTTCATCGACAAGAACTACCGCACGATCGCGAAGAAGACCTCTCGCGCTGTTTGCGGCCTCTCTATGGGCGGTCTGCATACCCTCTATCTCAGCCTCAACTACCCGGATATGTTCAACTATTCCGGTATGTTCTCGGCTGCTGTCGGAGTGAGCGATCCTTCCGTGAGTCCTCTCTATCAGGACGTTGACGCCAAACTCGCAACCTACTTCGGTAAGAAGCCCGCCCTCCTCTGGATCGGCTGCGGCAACACTGATTTCCTTTATCAGGCGAACAAGGAGTTTATGAAGAAACTCGACGACGCCGGATATCCTTATCAGTATATGGAGACCGAAGGCGGCCACATCTGGCGCAACTGGAGGATCTACCTCACCGAATTTGTTCCACTTCTTTTCAAGTAACAGATGAAACGTATTATAACTATTGTTTGCGCTCTGTTTATGGTCGTCGGTCTCGGCGCCCAGGAGCTGTCAAACTTCGCTTTCTGGGGCAACCAGAAGCCTATCATTTCCCCTGACATCCAGGGCGACAGCGTGACCTTCCGTCTTAAGGCGGACTACGCCACCGTCGTGAAACTCAACGGTTCCTGGATGGAGAATCCCTGGATCGGCACCATCGATATGAGGCGCGGCGAGAACTTCGTGTGGGAGGTTAAGATTCCTCTTCCCGCACCGGAGATCTACACCTACCACTTCATCGTGGACGGCGTGAGCGTCAACGACCCCCAGAACGTGTACGTCCAGCGCGACGGCACCAGGTATCTTCCGATGCTCATCGTGCCCGGCGAGAGGACTGAGAACTATGTCGAAGCCACCAAGCACGGCACCGTCAGCCATCCTTGGTATGACAGCAAGATCCTTGGTATGTCCAGGCGTCTTACCGTCTACACTCCTTACGGCTACGAGAACAACCCCAAGAAGAAGTATCCCGTTCTTTACCTCCTGCACGGAGCAGGCGGCGACGAGGAGGCTTGGACATCTATGGGCCGCACCGCCCAGATCCTCGATAACCTTATCGAGAAGGGTCTGGCAGAGCCTATGATCGTGGTTATGCCCAACGGCAACCCCGGACAGGCTGCAGCCCGCACCCTCGGCATCCCCGAGAAGCCCATCGACTGGAGGGCTCCGGAGAACCGCGAGCTCTATGTCAGGAGCCTCTGCACCGAGATCGTTCCTTTCATCGAGAAGAACTTCAGGGCTATCCCCAAGCCGGCATCGCGCGCAATCGCAGGCCTGTCGATGGGCGGCGGCCACACCATTTCGGCCTCCATCCTCTATCCTGAACTCTTCGACTACATCTGCCCTCTCTCCGCAGCAGGTCAGATGAATGCAGATCAGGTGAAGGCACTCAAGAAGGCAGGAGTGAAGCTCTACTTCCTCGCCTGCGGCGACACCGACTTCCTTTTCAAGGGAGCCGAGGAACTGCACGCCCTTCTCGAGGCCAACGGTCTGAAGCACGAGTACTTCGTCTCCGACGGCGGCCACGTCTGGTCCAACTGGAGGCTGTACCTCAACACCTTCGCCCCTAAACTCTTCAAGTAGGGTTTTGGTGTTTCGAATTAACCGGAAGGTCCTCGCGGGCTTTCCGGTTTTTTCGTATCTTTGTGTGTATGACAGCCTTAATCACAGGTGGTAGTTCGGGACTTGGCCTCGAGTTCGCTAGACAATTGCGCGAACTCGGGTATGATCTGATTCTGGTCAGCAACCGTGCAGACGAACTCGCCAGCGCTGCAGCGGAGCTGCCTGGCGCTGTAATTCGTTGTCAGGACCTGGCCCGAACTAACGCCGCAGACGAACTGTACGCCTGGTGCTGCGAGCGCGGAGTTCTTCCGGACGTGATAGTGAACGACGCCGGGATGTTCTTCTTCAAGGAGCTGACCGCAGAGGATCTGCCGCGCGTGCAGGCGATGATAGACCTTCACGTCGTGACCGTGACGCGGATTTGCATCCTGTTCGGCGAGGCGATGAAGAAGCGCGGCAGCGGACGTATTCTGAATATTTCTTCAATGTGTGCACGAATTCCGGCGCCGGGGATTACCATTTATTCCGCCACCAAGGCGTATCTGCGGAGTTTCGGCCGCTCGCTCTCGTATGAGCTGAAGCCACACGGCGTCACCGTGACGACAGTCTGCCCCGCCGCCGTGGCGACTCCGCTCTACCGCCTGAGCGAGCGGCAGATGCGCGCCGGCATCAGACTCGGGCTCGTCCGCACTCC
>JAGAAF010000039.1 GCA_017615435.1 Bacteroidales bacterium | reverse complement strand
TTAAATAAGGCTCCTATTTGATCTTGCGTGAGCCACAGAGTTTCATTCTGAAGTTTGACATTTACAGAGGCTTTTCCATCTGGTGTCTGATAGATTATGATTTCGCCAGCGTTTGCTTGATTTATATTGTGTTCCATTCCCTAGTGTTTTTTCCGCAAAGATACCCCATAAAACCACGCCTGTCAAGACGAGAAATTGTTGACAATCAGGGAGTTAGCACATTACAATTATTATTAGTAATTTTGACATCAAAGAGAATCATACCCCCAGGAAATGATAGTCTACAACGCCACAAAAGGAGAGTTCGTTCAGGATGTCAAGTACAACCTGATTGCGGACAAGATCCTGATACTCATACGCGAGAAGGGTCTGAATGCCGGGCAGGAGAATGAATTCAACTCCTGGCAGAATTCTATGCAGTTTATGCGGAATATAGTGGACGACCCGGCTATCGAAGACGACGTGCAAGTCGCTATCGAGTACAATATTCCACAGACTTCGAAGCGCGTGGACTTCATCATTATGGGGTCGAATCAAGATGACAAGGACAACATCGTCATCGTCGAGCTCAAACAGTGGACTAAGGCAGAGGTTGTGGATGACGATATGCACTACAGCGTTCGCACATTCGTGGCCAGCGATAACCGCATCGTATGCCACCCGTCGTATCAGGCGTATTCTTATTCGCGCTTCATCTCCAATTATTCGGAAAGAGTGCAAGACGGCGAGATTGAACTTCACCCGTGCGCATACTTGCACAACTATTTCCCTGATTACAAGTCTGCCCTTCAGTCAGAAATATACAAGGAGTGGTACACTTCCGCGCCTTTCTTCATCCGCGACGAAACGAAGCAATTCAATGCCTTCGTAAAACAGTTCGTCACAAAGAAGTCAAAGGACGGCGACCTCCTCTACCTCATCGAGAACGGCCGCATACGCCCGACCAAGTCGCTGCAGGACGCGCTCACCACTATGGTTAAGGGCACGCCAGTTTTCGACCTCCTCGACGAGCAGGCGGTCTGCTTCGATATGTGCAAGCGCACAATGCTCCAGTGCCAGAAAGACCGGAAGAAGCGCACCATCGTCATCCAGGGCGGCCCCGGCACGGGCAAATCCGTGCTCGCCGTCAACCTGCTGATGCACTTCCTCGGCGAGAGCCTCAACACGGCGTATGTCACGAAAAACAGTGCGCCGCGTAACGCATTTCTTAACATCCTCACCAAGGGCAACGCGCACAAACTCATCGACATCAACCACCTCTTCCGCTCCCCCTTCGGCCTCTCGACCGTCCCGAAGAACGGCTACGACTGCCTGATTGTGGACGAAGCGCACCGCCTGGTCAAGAAGATGTACCGCGACAACAACGGAGAAAACCAGGTCAAGGAATGCATCGCCGCTTCCCTGCTCACCATCTTCCTCATCGACGAAGACCAGGCCGTAACCACCAGCGACATCGGCAGCATCGCGGAAATCCAAAAGTGGTGCGAAGCGGAAAACTCCAAGCTCATCCAGAACCGGGAGACCAAGCTGATCTCGCAGTTCCGTTGCAACGGCAGCGACGCCTACATTCAGTTCATCGACTCGCTCCTCCAGCGCGGCGAAGAGAACCTGGTCCTCAACTTCCCCGAACTGAACTACGATTTCCGCGTGTTCGACAGCCCCGCGGAGATGCGAGCCGCCCTTCGGCAGAAGAACGCCATCGACAACAAAGCCCGTATGGTCGCCGGATACTGCTACGACTGGAACGTCAAGAACGGCCGTGGCGAATGGGATATCGAGTTGCCCGATTTCCGCGCGAAGTGGAACCTCGAAGGCGACCGGATCTGGGCAGTCAACCCCAACTCCTTCGAAGAAGTCGGCTGCATCCACACCGCCCAGGGCCTGGAATTCGACTATGTCGGCGTCCTAATCGGCCGCGACCTTTTCTATGACCCCACGACCGGCCGTGTCCTCACGGACAAACGCGCCATCTCCAGGGACGACCACTCCTCCGGCATCCGCACCGCTCCGGACCCCGTCGCCCGCCGTCTCATCCTCAACACCTACAAAACCCTCCTCACCCGCGGCCAGAAGGGCTGCTTCGTCTATTGCGAAGACGAGGGGTTGCGGGAGTATATGAAGGCAGCAGTGAAGGTGGTGGAATAACATCAACTTAGTAAGCCTTATCCTCTTTTTCGTTCATGAATCCAAATACCTCATACGAACTATTTACGCGTGAGATCTACCAGTTGCTCATAAATGCTCAGGGAGTCAAGACAGTACAGGTCCAGCATAATGTCAAATTAGAAGGCAGATCCTGCCAGAAGCACCAAATTGACGTTTATTGGGAGTATATGATTGCCGGCACGACTCATCGCGTTGCTATTGAGTGTAAAAATTACGATAAGCCCGTTCGCCTCTCTGTAGTTCGTAATTTTAAGGGGGTTTTGGATGACTTAAATGGCGTTCAAGGTATTATTGTATCTAAAAAAGGATTTCAATCGGGAGCCAAACAATACGCAAAAGAATGGGGAATATCTCTAAAGGAATTGAGAACTCCAGAACGAGGAGAGGCCATTGTTGGAGAAGTTGAATGCAACACTCACTACGAGAAAACTCGCACCCTGTTCAAAATTGATGAAGATTGGGCGACGAATTATGGCTACGATATTAATCAGTATCGACATAATCTGGGATTATGGGAGTGGGGAGGAGACGGTAATTGGACAAATTCAGATTATTTGCCAATTAATACCCAAGATCAACTAATACGCGACGTAGACGGGACCATTATTGCCTCCATTGACAAGTTAGGGGAACAAAACAATCCCCAACTATCAGATGAGCGTCGCGTCATTTTCCCATTCGATAACGCCTACATCACACTATCGGATTCAAGGCGACTTAAGATTCTCGAAGTATGCTTCGAGCGAATATGCCACGACCAAAAGCGAGTAATGCAGATAGACGCTTTCGGATTTGTTCGCGCTATTCTGAAAGACGCAATAGATGGAGAAATACAATTAATCTAAATTCTTTAGGGACTATGGCGAAGATATATGTCGACTCCAGCTGGAGGGCCCAATACTACACCGAGGTAGTGATGACGCAGGATAGGATGGAAGGGGCCGGAAGGAGCCGGAGGCGACTGGAGTTCCGGACGGGGCAACTGCTGACCGCGGCCCCATTGTAAACCATTTAACTACCTGATAGTCAAGACTTTCGAGTCTTGACTTTTATGTTTGGAGGTGGTATCTTTGCGATATGGAAATACCGACAGGAAATCGCCCGGAAGACATAATTGTCCGAAGGAACATAATTGCTCGTTTTTATAGAGAGTGGAAGATTGCAAATCCATCTCTCAACTCTCGCTGTTCTCCAATTGGATGCAATCTTAACTTACGCAAAAAAAGTAGGTGCGGTTCCGCCAAAAGCAAATGGTAATCAAAAACCTTTTGAGAGTATGATTATCATGCATTATGAGAGTCCTGGGATCGGGACAGTGAAAATGACGGTCGGAGTGCGAAGAGGCAATCACGAGAAAGTTCAATACTGTATTACGGCTATAGAAGGATAGAAAAAGGATGCCAATTTGACATCCTTAGACTCGCCCCAGGAAAACGCGAAGGATCTTTACCATAAGGAGAGGCTCGAGGCGGGGACTTTGCACTTAGCGAAATACCTCATCCGTTCCGCGATTTATTTCCTACCGCAAAGGTATAATCATTTTTTGAATTCACAAGGACTGGAAGCGCTATTTAATATCCCTTCCCTGCCCCCGAGTGCGCGGTAGGACGGTGACCTTTTCCGCGAAGCGGGGGAAGAAAATGCGAATGCCCGAAAAAGAGTCTCCCAGCACTCAAAGCGTAAAAGATGTCCCGATCTTTGGGACATCTTAAGCAAAATACCCCCGTTTTCGCACAAGATGTCCCGTTATTTGGAACATCTTGCGCACTTGGCAGGCAAAGCGGCGGTGCAGCAGTTTACCCCGGGCGGACGTGCCCACCCACGGGAAGGAATAATGGCAACTACTGACCGCGGGCCAATGTAAAGCCCTAACTGACTGATAGTCAAGACTTTCGGGTCTTGACTTTTTGATTGTTAGGTGATATCTTTGCCATAAGAATTAATATGGTTAAAGCTATGGATATACCGAAGGGAAAGACGCGAGAAGAGATAAAGGCGCGCGAGAGAATAATAAAAGACTTTTACACAAGATGGGTTTCCAAAAACCCATCGAAATCTGTCTGGAATGGATCGCTCAAAGCTGAAATCAAGGTCAAAGGCTTATCATATAATGAGACAGTTGAGCACGCAGCGCGCTCCTATGAATCTACTGTTGCGGTATTCCAACTTACAGAGATTCTTTCAAAGGCCGTTAAAGTGTCCTCTGGCCCAAAGAAACAGGATGACCACAATCAAAAGGTGAATACGTCCAATATTCTATTTCGGCGTCGAACACGACTGATGAAGACAAAAAATAAAAGCCGCCTAGGCCGCGACTTTCGAAGGGGCTCGAATCAAGCTTATGCTCAAAAGGGTTGTCAACCCTTCAGCGAAATCCCCGTGACGATTCCACTGCAAATATAGAGGTATTTCCTGAAATCGCAAATTGAAAAATGATTAACTTCGCAAAAGAGGGTCAATAACAAGATGAAGTCAATTGAAGTCGTGGCGGCGATTATTCGCAGAGGGGACAAGATATTTGCCACCCAGCGGGGTTATGGCGACTGGAAGGACTGGTGGGAGTTCCCGGGCGGGAAGATGGAGCCAGGAGAGACTCCGGAGCAGGCGCTTGTGCGCGAAATACGGGAGGAACTGTCATCCGATATCCGAATAGACAAATACCTTTGCACCGTTGACTGGGACTATCCCGAATTCCACCTCACTTTGCACTGCTATATGTGCTCGCTTCTTTCCGAGGCACTTCACCTCAACGAGCATAAGGCCGCAAGATGGCTTTCAAAGGATGAGATTTATTCGGTTAAGTGGTTGCCGGCGGACGAGGGTATTCTGCCGAAGATAGCCAAGGAGTTAGAATAGCATTCTTTACACCTAGAGGGAATAAAAGGCTCGCACGGCGGCGTCAAGTTTGAAGTCCTTGAACACTTCCTGGTAAGTGAAGCATTTGTTAATCACCTTGAACTTGGATTCTGCCAGATTGTTCAAACCTTCAGCCAAGACCTCGTATAATTCTGTGTAGTCTTTGTATTTTCCGCCTTCGGGATCAATCGATTCGTCAAACCGGAAGAGAATCTCACCAAGGTAAACGTCACTGTCGGCATTCTTTCCACTATCAGCGACATTCTTAACTCCCAAGAAATGAGAAATCATCTGCTTGATGCCGCAGGCATAATGGTGCGTCTTCCCTTTTATAGACTTCAAATCGAAATAGCCCGGTTTTCCAGGAGTATTCTCAATCTTAAGGCCCATTCTGGACAAACAGTTGCCCTTAGACAGCTGAGAATAAATCTCCCGGTAAACAAAATTTGAGATGCCCTCGTAACCGCCCCCAACCAGATACTCAGAGAATTTGGACTCCAAATAAAGGATAACCTTTTTCCCCGTGATAGAATAACGCCCAAACAACACAACATCTATGTTGGAATTGTGCATACGCCCTGACATATCTATGCCGACAGGGTTCTTTACTTCGAAGTAGGACTCCGTAAAAATGACTTCTTTCCCATCCAGGCATAAAACAAGAGGCTTTTCTTTTGAAACTGCGTAAAAACACAACAAGCAAAGAAGTGAGGACGAATGAAGAGTTCGTATCCTTTTTGCCTCTTGCCCGTCACCGCTGATGGCTTCAAGATATTTTTCTCCGAATGTCTTATGGTCCAGGCCGAAAATCAGCGCGAGATCCATTCCTCGATCCACAAAGGGTATCTGGAGGGATCTTTGGGAGAATCGTCCGTGATAAGATGTGTGTACAAGAGGAGTGTTGGAGAGAATCTCGCCGACCTCTTCGTTGTTAAATAGATTGTAAATGGGCTGATTGCCCTGCTCAATTACCCGCTGTATTTTCAGCAGGTTTCTGTTCGTATTGTTTGTATTCTTCATACTTATTCGATACGAAGTAGCAAATTACGAACAAGTGCTTTTGAGTGTTTTTCGGCCTATTCTTTCAAATTAATTATCCCAAATCAGCTATCCCCGCCCTTATATGGCGCTCATAAAATCGCTGGCAAACTGGCGGCCTTTTTAATCTCTTAAACCACCAACCTGTTCTGGCGATGAAGAGTATTTCTTATTATTTAAAAAGAATACGATATTCTTCGGGAATGATACTTATGTCTATGATAAAAGTTCTAACATTCATCTGTTCAAGAACCTGTTTTAAGAAAGGACGATTATCAAGATCATAATACTCTTTTGCCGCTTGGCAGGTATTGAAGACTAAAACAGCCGGAATAATGGTAGGATTCTCCTCCGTGAGATTAAAGCTTTTCAAAAGGCCAGTATGGTTGACCCTTTTATAATATGTGTATGCCTCAAGCGCACATCGCAATAATGTATCTGTGGCCTTTGGTCTTTTAAACTCTAGAATGTATGCATTATTGCTCTGTGGATCATAGGAGAATAAATCAATATCCCCACCAACATCAGTCCTTATATCCTGAAGAGGTATCTCAAATCCCATCATATGGCCGAACCCATCGAACGTCTTATTTAATAAACTCTTTGCAAAGGTTTTCTCAATTTGGTTTGTTTCCTTGTTAACCGTGACCTCCGTATGACTTTGCGGATTATAACCATCCTTTCGAGAAACACATTCGATATCGTTTAACTTTTCAATGACATTATACTCAAGTATAATTTGAGCATAAATCTCAGAATAGGGCCTTCCTTTGGAGGTCCCGTACTGACCGAATCGATGAGCTAGTTCCCTATAAAATGTTTCCGGATTAAACTCATTGTTTAGGTACTCTATAAACTTTTGGGCGTATTTATTCTCCATAGTGCTTATATGCTAGATTGTTATTTCCTTAAACCTTTCCACTTCGGTGCCATCCGGCAGCGTTACCTTGCTGAAGAAGATGTCATACGGGCGGACCCAGATTTGGTTCGCTCCGTATAGCGCTTGATAGACAACCACGTCTTCCAAAGTCTCGGAGTCCTTGCCGAAGCCGATGAGTTTGTACTTGCCGCCCTTGAAATGTTCGAAGTATCTGGCTTTGGTCAGGCAGCGCTCCTGCAGCATCTTTATCCAGCGCGATTCCTTTATTGATGGATAATCACCTCCGGCCGAAAGGACATCTTCAATGACAATTTTCACGAAAGGCTTGGTTAGGGTGGCATTCTGAACCCGAGCATAGTTCTCCACACGATTGACCGCCTTCTCTGTTGCTTCGATAAAGGCGTTGATGGTCGATGATGCAGTATTCTTATGGTTGTACTCCGCAGGCGTTACACGCTTGGCGGTATCGTCCCAAGCTTTTGGAGGGATGCTGAAACCCATCGTGGTCTGGAAACGGTCCCCATTGAAAGACCAGACCAGTCTTATCGGGGCCTCTCCGTGCTTGTTTGTTCGTTTGTCAAGGTAGAATTTCAGGGGCATAGACGTGGTTTTTACAAAGTTATGAAATCGCCGGCGTTTTTACAAGCGCGGTAAAATGACCCAAGGAGGCCATTTTGAAAGAATTTTTCTCGAAAAATGCGTTTTTCGCTCCAAAAACGCAGTTGTCTACTTTGCGACTTCGTATCGATTACTTATAAGAGTCTTTGACAAATCTGATACATTATGAACAAAAAATTACTACAAACACTCAACAGCGCCCTCGGGCGCACAAAAACAACCGGAGTCGCCCCCATCACCATCGAGGCACTCCAGAAACGACTCACCGAAGAACTGGACTGGCTTGACGCCTGCCCCGGACGTGAGTGCCTAATAATGCTCCTGCAGGAACTGGCGGCAGCGATGCGCCGCGCCCGGATCGTGGTCAACCCCGGCTATAGCTACCTGCCCGACTCCTTCCTGCTCTACTTGACCCGCGTGACCCACGTCAATCCGGTAGAATGGGACCTGCCTTTCTCCCGCTTCACAAAGGCGGTCCACGACGGAGCGGAAATCCCCTTCGAAGCTGGTTCCGGCTGCCTGGAAGTGGCCCGGAAAGTTCTCTCCAACCGCGAAAACGAATTCGTCATCGAGACGGAGCCCGGCCTCTTCGAAATCACCTTCATCGACGGCGAGCTGCTTAAAAAAGTCATAATCAGGATTACCACCTACGACATCCTGGATCACTTCAAGCAAACGCTCAAAGACGGCTGGCACCCGCTGGTAGCTCCCTCCCTCAGCCTCTTCAGCCGCGGAGCCACGGACGGGATCATCTTCTTTGACTCCGACAAGATGCGCGAAATGCTCTTCGACTTCGACCCAAAATCAATGTCAGACCTGGTCCTCCTGAACGCAATCTTCTGGCCCGGCCGAATCAAGCTCTTCGACAAGATCCTCGAGGCCAAAAAGAGTCCGGACACTATGGTCACCTACGAAAACGCCGAAGTCAACCGCGCTCTCCGCGACAGCTACGGCATCCCTGTCTACCAGGAACAGGCACTCCTGCTGAGCAACACCCCTGATGCCCCGGAGTTCCCTCCCTTCCAGGACCTCGCGCCGAAAGGCCACTTCATCGGCCGCACAATGCTCGCGGTCGAACTTATGTGGCATCGAAAGTGAGCTGCGAAGGTGATAATATCACCCTTCGAAGAAGGCCTTGAAGGCGGCAGACCAACGGCCGGGGACGATTATGTGGTGATTGCCGATGGGGTTGGTCAGGAAGTAGTCGCGAATCAGCGAGGGGTCGTCGAGCTGGACCTCGATCTGCGTGCGGCAGAGGTTCGGCTCATCCAGGTTGCGGAGAATCTTGCCCTCGGCGATGAAAACGCTCGAAAGGTCGCCCGCGACTTTAAAAATCGTAACCGGCCAGTGAGGGATGTGGCCCTTGATGCCGACTCCGATTCCGGACTCGAAATGAGTATCAAGTTTGAAACTGTCCACGCAGTCCAGCGACACCGTGCAGTGCGCGAAAACTATCTTTCCGGTGGCCGGGTCCATACGCGAAGGATTCGCCATAAAACCTGTGCTCATCGTGATTTCGTTGGAAATCATCATCGACAGCAGGGCGGGAACGTCGCCCTCACAGGCGGCGGGGATGCCCTGCGCGTTCAGACGGGCGAGCGCGAGGCAGCCGGTGTTGCCGACCGACGTCAGGAGGTCGAAGCAGCGGAGCGTGAGCCCGTCCAGCTTCCGGGCCAACGCAAGGTTGTGCAGTCCCCAGTAGATCTTCACGGCGCCGGGTACGGCCTCGCGGACCTGCTTCGAGCGGGCGCGGACGTAGTCGAACGTCTGCTCAGCGGAGTCCGCGTTTTCTGCTGCGTCGATAGCCGCACGCACCTCGTCCATAGGCACGTCCACCAGCTCCATACCGAGCTTTTCGCGAATCGCGGAAGGAGCGGCGCCGCTGGCGATCAGCCAGTCGGAGGGCTTGCCGAGCACGCCGAGACGCTTACCTTTAAGCGTCACGCGGGCGCGGTAGGCCGCTTCGAGGGCGTTGATCCGCTCAGCCAAGCCGCTGCCGTGCAGGATTTCTCCCGTAAGGCCGTTCTGGGTGAGGTACGAGAGTATCTCCATAGAAGCAGCGAGAGAGTTGCTCTTGCCCGAAGTCAGCAGATAGAAGTGGCTGACGCCCTTCTTCAGCAGGTCCGGCAACAACTTGACGAAGATGCCTTCCGTGCCGCCGGTGCGGACATAAATCAAGTCCAGGATGTGTTCGCCGAAGTCCGAGAAATCCGCTCCGCACATCTCGAAGCCCCCCTCCGGGAACGCCTCTTTCAAGAACTCCTTGGTGCTGACCTCGAGCGCTGCAGCATCGTGCAGCGCCGAAGTCAAAGTGTATACGGCAATATTTTCCATTATTTGGGGATGTATGTCATTCCAACGGCCACGCAGCCGCCGTCGGTGTCGGGGCGGTCGCCGAGCATCGCGGAGCGTGCGGGGTCGACGCCCAGACTCGCACAGGCGGCGCGGAACACGTCCGGGCAGGGTTTAAAGCCCCCGAGGGAGGGCGCGTCCAGCAGCGCATCGAAGAGCGCCGGGTCGCCTCCCAGGGCTTTAAACTTCTCCCGGACGCAGTCATAGTCGGAAAGTATTGCGACTTTCACGCCTGCCTCCTTGAACATACGGACTTTCGCCAGAACATTACTGTTCAGCGTATAATGAGTTTTCAGCGCGTAGGCCATCTCGGACATAAACCACTCGTAGTACCAGGCGCGTATGGCCTCCGGTGTCAGTTTGGAGCGGCGGGCAATTTCTGCGAAGAGGTCGTCAAGGCTGGCTTTGCGGCCGGCCAGCAGGCGGCGGGCCTTGCGCTCGAGCGCCATCAGTTGAATGCACTTCAGCGGCTTGCGCGGTCCGCCGGCACGCAACCTTCCACGGAGCAAAGCGGTCCAAACCATCCGTCCGCCCAGTCCCCGCTTGTCGTAAAGCGTGCCGTCGAGGTCGAAAAAGACCGCCTCGAAAGTGAAATTAGCTTCTGATGCCACCAAACTGATTTACGAGTATATCGCTTACTTCGGCGATGCGGGCCTGCAGTTCCTGCTGGGTGGTCGCTTCGCAGATGAATCTCAGATAAGGCTCCGTGTTGGACGGGCGGACATTGAACCACCACGTCGGATATTCCAGACGGAATCCGTCGAAGTCCATAAACTTCTGCGGTTCGCCGAGCTCCTTGCGGAAGTGGTCGCAGACCGCCTTCATTGCGCCCGCTTTGTCTTCGAGCCTGAAATTGATCTCGCCCGAGTTCTCGTAACCGGCGATTTCCGCAATCTGCTGGCTCAAGGTCTTGCCCTCTTTCTTCAGGGCGGCGACTATGCGCAGTACTATCATCGAAGCGAGAAGTCCGCTGTCCGAGTAGAAGAAATCCTTGAAGTAATAGTGGCCCGCGAGTTCGCCTCCCCAGAGGCCGTCGATTTCGCGGAGCTTCGGGGCGGCGAAGGCGCGGCCCACCCTCCACGTATGCACGTCGGCATTGTACTTCTCAAGGTATTCGGCCACAGCCTTCGAGCTGCGGATCTCCTGCAGCACGAGCGGGTTCTTCGCGCCGCGCTCGTCGCAGAAGTACTTCGCCATCATAGCGATTACGAGGTCCGGGGCCACGAAGTCGCCCTTCTCGTCCACGAACATCACACGGTCAGCGTCGCCGTCGTAGATGACGCCCACGTCGGCCTTCACCTTCTTCACCAGCTGCCTCAGCGGCTCCACGTTCTTCGGCACGAGCGGGTTCGGCTCGTGGTTCGGGAAGCGGCCGTCCAGCGTGTCGAAGAGGTAGTGCGGCTTCTCACCGTAGATCTCCTTCGCGAAGAGGTTGGACATACCGTTGGAGAGGTCGAACGCGATGTTCAGATCGCTGTAGTCGCCCTTGTACTTCAACATAAAGTTGATATAGTCTTCGTGGATGTCTTTCTGGTACACGGTTCCGCGCTTTGCGGCTATAGGGGTCTCGCGGCCCTCTTCGATCCACTCCTTGATCTGGCCGAGGCCGGCGTCGTAGCCCACGGGAAGGGCGTTCTCGCGGGAAACCTTCATTCCGTTGTACTCAGCAGGGTTGTGCGAAGCGGTAATCTGCACGGACGCGTTGAAGCCGTAGTTGGCTGTGGCGAAATAGACCATAGGCGTACTGCTCAGGCCGATATCGTAGACGTCCGCTCCGGCGTCGGTAATGCCCTTGATGAGGTTGTCGTGAATCTCGTCCGAAGAGACGCGGCAGTCGCGGCCCACGAGGACCTTGTCCGTCTTCAGGAGAGAAGGCAGGAAGTAACCTACCTTGTATGCTGTGGTTTTGTCGAAGTCGACACCGTAGATACCGCGGATGTCGTAAGCGTGAAATGCTCCCATAGTGTTATTTTATGCGTGATTTATAATGCGTGGATACTTTGCCTTTGGCGATGCCGATGAGCTTGCTCGAAAGCATCTTGCGGCGGATGGGCGGAACGAGGTCCGTGAACAGCACACCGTCAAGGTGGCTCATTTCGTGCTGGATCATTCGGGCGCCGAATTTGTCGAAGGTTTCAGTGACTTTCTTAAGGTCTTCGTCGTAGTACTCGACCTTGATGCTCTCCGGCCTGACCACGTCGGAGTAGATTCCGGGCACGCTGAGGCAGCCCTCGGAGTACTCGCATTTCTTGTCCGACTCTTCAAGCACGACGGGATTGATGAGCGTGCGCTTGAAGCCCTTCAGGTAGGGGAAATTGTCCGCCACTTCGTCGCCGTCCACTATGAGCACTCTCTTCGAAACCCCGATCTGGGGCGCCGCAAGGCCGCAGCCTTCGCTCACCTTCAGCGTGTCTTTCAAATCCTGCACGAGGGCCGCGATGCCCTCACGGTCGGCCAGGTCCACGGGCTCCGCCTTGCGGCGCAGCACCTCCGATCCATAGAGATAGATAGGTTGTATCATTTCTTCTTGTCCAGATAACTTTGGAGTATGATTGCCGCGCTGATTTTGTCTACCTCCTTCTTGTCCCTCCGTCTGGATGCCTTCATCCCGCCGTCGATCATCGCGCGATGCGCCAGCACGGAAGTGAAGCGCTCGTCTTCGCGAATGACCGGCACTCCGGGGAAGGCCTTCTCCAGCTTCGCGATGAAGGCCTCCACCTCAGGCGCGGTCTGCGCCGGCTCGCCATTCAGGTTCAGCGGCCACCCGATCACAAACTTCACGATGGTCTCGGAGGCGGAGTATTTTTGGAGATATTCTATTATCTTTGCAGACGGCAATGTCTCCAGGGCAGAAGCGAATATCTGCAGGGGGTCGCTCACGGCAAGGCCGGTGCGTGCGCTCCCGTAGTCTATTCCTATTATTCTGTCCATATTGCGTAAAATTAATCAAAAAGAATGGGAAGACAAAATAAGATTAAGCGCTACCGCCTCACCGTCACCAACGACGAATCGCACGAAAAGGTGTACTCGTTCCTGGTGACAAGGGTGGGTTTCCTGGTGGCCGTCGTCCTTTGCCTCTGCTCGCTGGTGGGAGGCATCTACGCACTGGTGGTCTTCACCCCTCTGCGTCACACCGTCCCCGGGTATCCGGATGCCAATTTCCGCCGCCAAGCGATTCAGAACGCCATCAAGATCGACTCGCTCGAGACGGCGATGACACGCTGGCAGATGTATTCGGAGAACCTCAGCCGTGTGCTTGCCGGGGAGCAGACTCTCATTCTGGACAGCATCATCAAGGAGAACAGCGCCAATTACCTCCAGAGGGAGAACGAAGCGTATCTGAAGACGCGCGACTCCCTTCTGAGGGCGAAGGTGAACAAGGAAGAGGCCTACGGTGTGTCCGCTGGTGCTCAGAGGCACCTCCCCATCGAGGGCGTGCATTTCTTCACTCCGCTGAAGGGTGTTATTTCGAACGGCTATGATATGGCCTCGCACCCTGCCGTGGACATCACAGCCCCGAAGAACAGCGTCATCAAGTCCGTGCTCGACGGCGCCGTGGTCGCTGCCGGCTGGAGCGATGAATATGGTTACACCATTACCATCCAGCACGAAGGCGACATCCTCACCACCTACAAGCACAACAGCAAGCTCCTGAAGAAGCAGGGCGACAAAGTCACTGCCGGCACTCCGATAGCCCAGGTGGGCAACACGGGTTCGCTGACCACGGGAGCGCACCTCCATTTCGAACTCTGGTACAAGGGCGAGGCTATCGACCCGACCAAGTACATTTCCTTCTAATGGCCTCCAGACGCAGAATAGCCATACTCGGATCGACGGGCTCGATCGGCACCCAGGCGCTTGATGTGATCAGGCGCCATCCTGACCTTTTCGAGGTCCAACTGATCAGCGCTTACAGAAGCATCGACCTTCTTGAGAGCCAGGCCCGCGAGTTCGACGTGAACAATGTGGTTATCTGCGACGAAAAACTGTATGCCGATCTTGCCGGACGCCTGGCTGACACCGATTCGAAAGTCTTCGCCGGCACCGACAGCCTTTGCGAACTAGTTAAGAGTGCGGAGGTGGATATTGTGGTCGGGGCTATGGTGGGGTTCAGCGGCCTGCGGCCGACTCTTGCGGCTCTTGAGGCCGGCAAGGTCGTAGCCCTTGCCAACAAAGAGACGCTGGTTGCCGCAGGCGCCGTGGTCACGAAGACGATGCGCGAGCACAACGCCGTGATCCTGCCCGTGGACAGCGAGCACTCCGCGATCTTCCAGTGCCTCCTGGCTGCGCAGGGCAACGAGCTCAAGCGCATCCATCTGACAGCTTCCGGCGGCCCGTTCCGCACGTGGCCGCGCGAGCGCATCGCGAAAGCCACCGCAGCCGACGCCCTGAAGCATCCCAACTGGGATATGGGCGCGAAGGTCACAATCGATTCAGCCACGATGATGAACAAGGGCTTCGAACTGATCGAGGCCTGCTGGCTCTTCGACGTCACGCCGGATATGGTGAACGTCCTTGTGCATCCCGAGTCCATAATCCACTCTATGGTGGAGTTCGAAGACAACGCGATCATAGCCCAGATGGGCTGCCCGGATATGCGCGAGCCCATCGGCTTTGCCCTCTCCTTCCCTGCCAGATTGTCAGTCGGCAATAAAAAAGTTGACTTCGCGACAATCGGAACTTTACATTTCGAGGCGCCGGATCCTTTAAGATTTCCCAATCTGAATCTCGCCAGAGAGGCATTCAAGCGCGGCGGCAACATCCCCTGCGTGCTAAATGCGGCGAACGAGGTGGCCGTGCGCGCCTTCCTTGAAGGACGCATCGGATTCTACGGCATCACCGACCTCATTGAAAAATGTCTGGACGGTGCGACTTTTGCAGCTGATCCGTCGGCCGGCGACATCTTCTCCACTCACGAAGAGACCATCCGCCGGGCCAAAGAATTACTCTAACTGTTATGGTCGCGCTGTTCAAGGCTCTGCAAGTGATACTTGCACTGTCCATCCTCATCATAGTCCACGAATTCGGGCACTACCTGTTCGCCCGCATCTTCGGCATCCGTGTCGAAAAGTTCTACCTGTTCTTCGACGTAGGCGGCAAGGCCCTTGCACGCTGGCGCTGGGGCGAGACCGAGTTTGGAATCGGCTGGCTGCCCTTCGGCGGCTACTGCAAGATCGCCGGTATGGTGGACGAGTCTATGGATATGG
The DNA here is from genome assembly GCA_017615435.1 of Bacteroidales bacterium. The sequence goes on along the minus strand of JAGAAF010000039.1, from coordinate 27,467 downwards.
GGCAGCTGAAGCGCGATCCGCAGCCGTGGGAGTTCCGCTCGAAGCCGGCGTGGCAGCGCCTGTTCGTCCTCGCGGGCGGCGTGCTGTTCAACTTCATCTTCGCGATCATAATGTACAGCGTGATCTGCGGCATCTGGGGAACGGCATACATCAGCAACCGGGATTCGGCGGTCTACCCCAACGATCTGGCGCGCGAGATGGGCTTCCTGCCGGGCGACCGTATCCTGAAGCTCGACGACTATGAGCCCGAAGATTTCGGAATGCTCCAGGCGGATCTGGCGCGAAGGGAAGTCCGCTGTGCGACCGTGCTGCGTGGTCAGGACACGGTGAGGCTGTACATCGACCAGTCTATGATAGGCGAGGTGCTGAATTCCCCGCTGATGTTCGATCTGGCTATGCCTATGGTCATAGACTCCGTTGCCTCGAGCGCGAATGCGGATGTGCTGGCGAAGGGCGATGTGGTGCTGCGGCTGGACGGCCACGACGCCCGCTATTTGCAGGACGCCTCCCCCATCCTGGCCGAGCACGCCGGAGAGACGGTTAGCGCCACTGTGCGCCGCGGCTGCGTCGTGGAAGATATCCAGCTGCAGGTGGACACCTCCGGCCGCATAGGCATACTGGTCTCCCCTCCCGTGGTCAAGCGCCAGAGCTACGACGCTCTGTCCGCCATCCCCGCCGGACTGAAGAAGACCGGCTCGACCATACGTGGATATCTGAGCGATCTGAAGATGGTGTTCAAGCCGTCCACCGGAGCGTACAAGTCTGTGGGCAGTTTTATCGCCATAGGGCAGGTATTCCCGAAGAAATGGGACTGGTACCAGTTCATCAACATTCTGGCGCTGCTCTCCATTATGCTGGGAGTTGTGAATTTGATTCCTATCCCCGGCCTGGACGGAGGACACATAGTGTTTACGCTTTATGAAATGATTACCGGCCGCAAGCCTTCGGACAAGTTCCTCTACATTATGCAGCTGATAGGTATGGTGCTGATTTTCGGGCTTATGTTCCTGGCTTTCGGAAACGATATTATGCGATTGATACGATGAAAAAGTTATTTGTTTTGGCTATGGCGTGCGCGCTGTTTGCCGGCTGCAAGCACACCGCTCCGCTGCTCCCCAACGTGAGCGGCAAGGCTGGCGAAGTCCTTTGCGTGATAGAGAAGGCCGACTGGGACGGCGCCCTCGGCGAAGCCGTGCGTGACATCCTGGAGGACGAGTATCCTTTCCTTCCCGTGAAGGAGTACCGCTACACCGTGACCCATATCACTCACGGCGGTTTTGAGTCGGATATGTTCAAGGTGCACCGCAACATAGTCTTCTTCGACATTCACCCCCAGAACAATTACCCCGGCGTGCAGCTGATCCAGAACAAATGGGCGAAGCCCCAGTGCGTCCTGCTTGTCAGGGGACGCACATCCGAGCAGGTTGACTCAGTCTTCAGGGCAAATTCCGAGTTCGTGATCGGCGCCATCGAGCAGGCCGAGCGCAACAGGGTCATCGCCAACACCCGCCGCTACGAAAACGCGGATGTCTTCCCCAAGGTTTCAGCTGTCTTCGGCGGCTCCGTCCACGTTCCCACCGGTTACAAACTCCGCAAGATCAACCACGATTTCGCGTGGATATCCTATGACCGCCAGAAGGTAACGCAGGGCATTTTCGTCTATCGTCTGCCGGTCGTCGGCGATGATTTCGACAATGAGCGCATAATCGCCAGGCGCAACGAGGTGATGAAGCAGAACGTCCCCGGAATGTTCGACGGCACCTATATGATCACCGGAGATTACTGGACGCCCCAGACCAGGTTCCTCAGATATCAGGGAATGAGTTTCGCGGAGACCCACGGTATGTGGGAAGTCCAGGGCGACTATATGGGAGGGCCCTTCGTGTCGCACTCTTTCTACTCTCCGGACGGCTCCGAAATAATAGTTGCGGAGGCCTGGGTATATGCCCCCAAATACAATAAGAGGCAGCTTTTGAGGCAGGTAGAATCACTCCTTTATTCGTGGGAATGGAAGACTGAATAAAAACAATTGTTTTGTAAAAAATTATTTCTATCTTTGCAGTCCTTTTGGTGGGTTCGTATAACGGCTAGTACTCAAGATTTTCATTCTTGCAATAGGAGTTCGATTCTCCTACCCACTACCAGAAAAATTAAAAAAGTACAATAATGGCAAACACAGCTTCAGCAGAAAAGGCCGCTCGTCAGGGCGAGAGGCGCAGATTGCATAACAAGTATTATGCAAAGACAACAAGGAACGCTATCCGCGATATCCGCAACACCAAGGACAAAGCAACGGCAGAGGCCAACGCCCCCGCAGTTTTCGCAAAGATCGACAAACTCGCCAAAATCGGCGTGATCCACAAAAACAAGGCTGCTAACCTCAAGAGCGGAATTCAGGTCTACATCAACAAGCTCGAGAAGTAGCGCAGTTGGTAGCGCACTACGTTCGGGACGTAGGGGTCGGGCGTTCGAGTCGCCTCTTCTCGACAAAAGAAGGTCAGGTAAACCCTGACCTTCTTTTGTCGTTTATACGGGGGATGACACATCCCCCGACACCCCCTGCGGCCTTTCCGCCTTTCCGTATTTTGTCTTCGCCAAAATACCCGGCCCGGCCGGTCGGCTGATGCCGACATCGCTTCGCTCTAACCGTTGTCGAGCGGGCTTGGGCGTACCCCCTCAAACTCCCCTGCCCGGCGTGGCGCGCAAGCCTCTGATTATCAACTATTTACTAATACTCGACTCCGAAAATCTTGGAGTCCAGTTTTAGTAACTATCTGCATATCAACCACTTAGCCGCCACGGGCGCTTCCACCTTCTAGGTAATGCGCCTGATGGCGTCCCGGTCCTCCTGGCCTCTTAGTCGTTTTCGTACACCAAAAGCCTGTTTCGTGTACCAAATGTCTGTTTTTACCCCGTTCGTACACCAGATGGCCTTCTGATGTACGAATAAAATAAAAGTTGAAGGATAAGGGCATTTGGGGCCTATCCCTCAGCGATTTTGTGAGGAATGACGCTATTTTTGCCTTATCCCTCCGATTTTGTTGCAGCAGGGGCAGGAGGGGCAGTTGCAGCAGGAGCAGCCACAGCTGCACGAGCCGCCGCGCGAACGCATTTTGCGAAGGGTTATGAGGATCCAGATGACGGCGAGGGTCAGGATGGCGAGGATAGCTATTGTTGCGAAATTCATAAGAACAAACCGAAGATTAAATATCCAAGATAGGCGCAGACCCAGGCGATGGCGCACTGGAAGACTATCACGAAAGCGGCGGCGCGGCGGCCGAGCTCACGGCGGATGGAGGCGATGGCTGCGACGCAGGGCGTGTAGAGCAGGCAGAAGATGAGCATAGGGATAGCCGTGAGGGTGGTCAGAGCTGCGGTGACACCGGTGAGTTCCATAGTGGCGACCACACTCTCCTTGGCGAGGAAGCCGGAGATCAGCGCCGTGACGATGCGCCAGTCGCCCAAGCCGAGCGGCGAGAACAATGGCGCAATCAGGCCGGCGATCACAGCCAGCATCGAGGTCTCAGGCGCATCCGGCACATAGACCAGCCTGAAGTTGAACGACTGGAGGAACCAGATGACGATGGTTGCAAGGAAGATTACGGTGAATGCTCTCTGGCAGAAATCCTTGGTCTTGTCCCACAGCAGGTGGCCAACATTGCGGGCCTGAGGCAGACGGTAGGTCGGGAGTTCCATCACGAACGGAGATGCGTGGTGGCCTCGGCTGATTTTCTTTTTCACCAGAGCCACTATCACTCCAACCAGTATTCCCAGCAGATAGAGACCGGTCATAACCAAGCCCGCGCGGCCGGGGAAGAATGCGGCAACGAAGAAGCCGTAGATGGCGATCTTCGCGGAGCAACTCATAAACGGTGTCAGGAGAATAGTCATCTTACGGTCACGCGCAGATGGTAGCGTTCTCGCGGCCATCACGCCCGGCACCGTGCAACCGAAGGAGATGAGCATAGGCACGATGCTGCGCCCGGAAAGGCCGATCTTACGCAGAAGGCTGTCCGAGACGAAGGCGATGCGCGCCATATAGCCACTGTCTTCCAACAGCGACAGGAAGAAGAACAACACCACGATAAGCGGCACGAAGCTCAGAACGGTGCCGACCCCGCCGAACAGCGCGTCCACTATCAGCGAGTGCACGGCCGGGGCCACGTTCCACACGGACATAGAGTCCGCCACGAGCTCGCCGAGCGCGGTGATGCCCGCTTCGAGGAGGTCCTGCAGCCGCGCGCCGACGACGTCGAACGTGAGCCAGAAGACGAGGCCGAGAATCAGGATGAACGAAGGGATGGCGGTCCATTTGCCGGTCAGCACACGGTCGATGCGATCCGAGCGCAGGCGCTCTTTGCTCACGCCGGGCTTGCTGACGGTTTCCGCGCAGAGCCTATGGATGAAGCTGTAGCGCATTTCGGCCATAGCGGCGTGGCGGTCCATTCCGCGCTCCTCCTCCATCTGGAGAATCAGATGCTCGAGGGTCTCGCGCTCGTTTTCGGAAAGGTCCAGCGCCTTCAGGATGTCTTCGTCGCCTTCGACCAGACGGCTCGCGGCGAACCTGCGGGGGATGCCGGCGCGCTCGGCGTGGTCCTCGATCAGATGCATAATGCTGTGCAGACAGCGGTGCACTGCGCCGCCGTGGTCCTCCGGGCTGCAGAAGTCCAGGCGCGCGGGGGTTTCCTGGTATTTGGCGATGTGGATCGCGTGATCCACAAGCTCGCCAATACCCTCCCCCCGCGCGGCGCTGATCGCCACCACCGGGAGACCAAGCGCGCGCTCCATTTTGTTGATGTTCACCGCTCCGCCATTCCCGCGGACCTCGTCCATCATATTGAGGGCAAGCACCACGGGCACGTCCAGCTGCATCAGCTGCATAGTCAGATAGAGATTGCGCTCTATGTTGGTCGCGTCTACTATATTGATAATAGCTTTCGGGCGATTCTTGATGATGAAGTCGCGCGAGACCACCTCCTCCTGAGTGTAAGTACTCAGCGAGTAGATGCCGGGGAGGTCAGTCACTACGGTGTTCGGATGGCCTTTGATCTGGCCGTCCTTGCGGTCAACGGTCACGCCGGGGAAATTGCCTACGTGCTGATTGGATCCGGTAAGCTGGTTGAAAAGAGTCGTCTTGCCGCAGTTCTGCTGGCCGGCAAGGGCGAAGGTCAGAGCCGTTCCCTCGGGGAGTTTGCGTTCGTGCTCCTTCTGATGGTACTTTCCTTCCTCACCGAAGCCGGGGTGCTCGATTTCTTCAATCGGGCGTTCCTTATCGGCCTGCACCGAGTCGGGCGCATCCGTCGCCCGCACCTCGATCTTGTCCGCCTCCGCTCCCCTGAGGGTGAGCGAGTAGCCCTGGACAAGAATCTCGAGCGGGTCGCCCATCGGCGCCCTCTTGATCATTTTGACCACCGTCCCGGGTATCACACCCATATCCAGAAAGTGCTGCCTGAGGTTTCCTTCGCCTCCCACTGCGAGCACTTCCGCATACTTTCCTGTCTTTAAATTCTTGAGTGTCATTTTCGAAGGCAAAGATAATATCTGTTCGCGCGCGCGGCAATCCCAATATGTAGGTATTTTGTTAACTTAGCGCTATGAATATGTTGGCCGTTTTGATCAGCGGAGTGCTGAGGCTCCTTGTGGGCACCTACACCGAGGGCACGGGCGCGGAAGGTGTGTATCTTTATGAATTCAACGAAGAGACTCTCGAAAGCCGGCTTCTGTCGGTGGCTCCTTCTGGAAATCCATCATTTGTCATCGCATCGCCTGATGGCAAGATGGCTTATTCCGTCAACGAATACAACGACGGACGCGAAGGTTTGAGCGCTTACACTCTGACGGGCGATGAAATCGTCAAGGTGGACAGCGTGGCGCTTGATCCCACTGTCACTAGCGGCGCCGATCCGTGCAATCTTCTGCTTCTGGACGGAGCGCTGGTGAGTTCCAACTACACCGGCGGTTCGGTGAGCGTTTTCTGGCTGACAAAGCGCGGGCGTTTCAATGGTTTTGCCCAGGAGTACAGCGCAAGCGGGGAGCTATACAACGTCTGGACGGGAGAAAGCAAAGGCCAAGTTTCTGCGCATATGCATTGCGCAGTGCTTTCGCCTGACGGAAAGTATGTGTTTGTCACCAATCTTGGCAACGACTGCATCCATCGCTACACTCTTCGCGAGGGCGATTATCCTCTCGGAGAGGCGGTGATCGCCTGGCGCAACGCCGATCCTCTTGGTCTGAGCAGTTGCGGCCCGCGTCATATGGTATTCAGTCCGGACGGACGCTACGCTTATCTTCTCGGCGAGCTGGGCGACAAACTGGTCGTGTTCGCCTATCACGACGGAGAGCTTCTGCCCATCCAGAGAATCAAAGCCTATAATGGCCGCGGCCACGGCAGCGCGGACATCCATCTCAGCCCGGACGGCAGATTCCTCTACACCAGCCACCGCCTGAAGAAAGACGGCATCGCCATCTTCAAGGTCGACCCCGTAAGCGGCATCGTGTCTGCGGCAGGCTACCAGGAAACCGGCCTGCACCCCCGCAACTTCGCCATCACCCCGGACGGCCGTTTCCTCCTATGCGCCTGCCGCGACTCCGGCCGCATCGAAATCTACTCCATCGACACCGACACCGGCCTCCTGACCCCCACCGGCCGTTCCATCGATCTCCTCGCCCCCGTCTGCGTGCAGATCCTCCCCTGATCGGTTTAAACGGGCCGTGGAGGCTAAGTAGTTGACACATAGACGCTTAAGCAAAAGAGGTCTGCAGATTTTGGCAGACCTCTTTTGCTTAATTCGCTGATAGTGAGGATATTAGCCCCCACGCGCAGCACGGGGCGCGCGGGCCGGAGGGCACAGGCGCGACTTGCTGCTGTTCCGGCGTAAGCCAGGGTAGCCCATCCGCGCCCCGAAACAAGAATAGCCGTGGCACGCAAGTCTCTGATGGTCAGACACTTAACTAAAAGTCGGCTCCGCGTTTTTCGGAGTCGACTTTTATGGAAGTTGCTGATAATCAGCGGGTTATGCGCCACACTAATTAGAACCTGATGTACGCCAGGGCCCAGAGCTCGTTGTATGCGGGAGTGACGAGGGTTTGGTTCTCGTGGTGGCGGTACTCGAGCTGGAAGTTGAGGTTCTTGTGAAGGCGGAAGTTCGCGCAGGCCGAGTACATATCGTGCGAGGTGGCCGCGTTGGCGGCTCCGCGATACTCATCCCACTTGACATACACCTTGAACCAGTCCCGGACGGGAACGCCCACGGTGAGGTAGAGGGCGTCGGCAGTCTGGTTGCCGTTCTGACGGGTCTCGGCGCCGACGGTTGCGGCGTACTCGGCCCTGACGGTCCAGTTGTCCTTGTCGTAGAACACGCCTGCGCTCACACGCTCGCGAGCCCAGTTGGTGCCAGTCGCATCAATCCAGTTGCCGGCCCATCCGAACACACCGACCTTCAGACCCTTGATGGGCTGAACCTGGAGAGTTCCGATGATGTCTTTCTTCTTGTCCTTGTCGGCGAGGTTGATACCCTGGCCGTTCCAGAGACCGAGCTGGTAGTGCAGGAGGTTGTGCTTGTCTTCTCCGACGGGGAGGAAGTCGCCCTGGATCTGGATTCCGAGGTCACGGCCGCCCATATTGGCTTCGCCGAGACGGTCGCCCATACCCGCGAACTTCTGCACAAGGAAGGAGTAGTCACCCACACCCACATCCCAAGGGTTCATAGGGTTCTCGAAAGTGAATGCCCTCTTGAACTGCCCCATCTTGACGGAGAACGGTTTGTACTTTGCCCACTCGATGTAGAAGTCCTTGGTGTGCGGAGTCGCTCCGTTTACCTGGAGCTGCAACCTGTACTTGAAATCTTTATAGATGCTGCCATCCACATAGAGACGGATGAGCCTGCAGCCGAAGCCGGGGCCTCCGTTGGCGTCATCCTTATCGGAATACTTATATGTGCCGATTATATAACCTCCCACCTTCGGGGCGCTCTGATAACCGGTCTGCTTGTAGCCGTATTCGATCTCCTCATCCTGGGCATCCTGCGCAAAAGCGCCGAAGCCGAGGCAGAGAGCTGCCAAGACTAAAACTATCTTCTTCATACTAGAACGGGAAAATCTTGGTGAGCCAGAAGAAGCCGAAGATGAAACCGACGACACCGATAATGATACCAACCTTCGCCATATCTTTGGTCTCCACGAGACCGGTCGAGGATGCGATAGCATTCGGAGGGGTCGAGATCGGGAAGAGCATAGCGATCGATGCGCACACAGCAATGAAAACAATCATGGCCTGCTTGCCGCCAAGGGCGATGAACTGTGCGTTGTTCGCTGCTTCGGGGTCAGCCATACCTTCTGCCACCACGATAAGAATCGGGATGAGCAGGGCGGCGGTCGCGGAGTTCGAAATGAAGTTCGACAGGAAGTAGCAAACAAGACCGGCGATTACCAAAACAAGGACCACGCTCATGGATCCGAAAGGAATGGCCTGGATAAGCACTTTTGCAAGTCCGGTGCCCTGAAGGCAAGTGCCGAGGGCGAATCCACCGGCGACGAGCCATAGGACACTCCAGTTAATCTCCTTGATATCTTCTTTTGTGAATATGCCACACGCTGTTAGAACTCCCAGAGGAATCAATGCGACAATATTGGAATTGATCTTGGTGACACTCTCGGTCATCCAAAGGAGTATGGTGCCAATGAATGTGATCCAAACCACCGTTGTCTTCCAGGTGTGAGGCTGCTTATTCTTGGGGATTTCAAGCACGAGTTTTTCCGCCTTGAAGGGGAAGAACAACTGAAGGATAATCCAAGCCAACACGATCATAATGATCACGTAAGGAACCATATGGACCATCCACTGCATGAAAGGCACCTCGACACCCGATTCAGCAAGGAACTTGACAGCCGTTGCATTGGGAGGGGTTCCGATAGGAGTTCCTATGCCACCTATATTGGCGGCGACAGGAATACTCAATGCCAGACCGATCTTACCCTTGTCGTCTGCCGGCAGTGTTGCAAGGACGGGAGCCAGGAAAGCAAGCATCATTGCAGCAGTGGCAGTATTCGACATGAACATCGAGAAAATAGAGATCACTACCAGGAATCCAAGGAGAACCCACTTGGGTTTAGTCCCGAACAGGCCGAGGAGGCCGCGGCCCATGGTAACGTCCAGACCATACTTCTTAGCCATGATGGCAAGCACGAATCCGCCAAGGAAGAGCATAACAACAGGATCCGCAAAAGCGGCCATGATGCTCTTGAAGTCGACAAATGTGCCTTCCAGTCCAGTAAGAAGAGTCTTTCCGGTAACAGGGTCAACATCGAGGTGAGTCAAAAAGCCCAATCCCTTATTGGAAACCGTAAGAAGGGCAAATACAATAACTAAAAGAGAAGTAGTCCAGTTGGGGATGATTTCGAAGATCCACATTAGGGCTGCGAAAACAAACAGAGCGATAACACGCTGCTGCACCACCGTGAGGGCCGCGATTCCGAACCAGGAAACGGGCATTACCCACAGGAAGATTGTGACGATCAGCACGATAGGCAGAAGGACACAATACTTTACATTAAATTTAGAATTAGACATATAGTTTAAGGTTTTACACTATCACTAGATAATTCCCTGCTCGAGCATTGCGGTGGCGACCTTCATAAAGCCGGCGATGTTGGCGCCCTTTACATAGTCCACACTGCCGTCCGGCCGGGTGCCGTACTTGACGCACTGTTCGTGGATGCTGCGCATAATCCAATGCAGCTTCTCGTCCACTTCCTTGCCGCTCCAGCTGATATGCTCGGCGTTCTGGGTCATTTCCAGACCGCTTGTGGCCACTCCGCCGGCGTTGACCGCCTTGCCGGGAGCGAAGAGCACGCCGTTGCTCTGGAAGTAGTGGATGGCGCCGGGCTGACAGCCCATATTGCTGACTTCGCAGCAGCACCAGCATCCGTTCTCTACGAGCTCGCGGGCATCGTCTTCGGACAGTTCATTCTGGAATGCGCACGGCAGAGCGATGTCGCAAGGCACGCTCCACGCTTTCTTGCCTGCGTGGAAGACTGCCTTGTCCGGGAAACGGTCGACCATATCCTGGGCACGGTCGTGGTTGGACGCGCGCATAACGAGCATATAATCGATCATCTCGGGGGTGATGCCGTCGTGGATCTCGCAGCATCCGTCGGGGCCGGAGATGGTCACGACCTTGGCGCCAAGCTCCACGGCCTTCTTCGCCGCGCCCCAGGCCACGTTACCGAAGCCGGAGAGAGCGACCTTCTTGCCCTTGATGTCCTTACCTGCCTTCTCGAGGAGATGCTGGGTGAAGTAAAGGGCGCCGTAGCCGGTAGCCTCGGGCCTGAGAACAGAACCGCCCCAGGTAGAGCCCTTGCCGGTAAGCACGCCGGTGTTGTACTCACGGGCGAGCTTCTTGTACATACCGTAGAGATATCCGATCTCACGGCCGCCTACTCCCACATCGCCCGCAGGGATATCCTGGTCGGGGCCGATGCACTGCCAGAGCTCGGTCATAAAGGCCTGACAGAAACGCATAATCTCAGCGTCGCTGCGGCCGCGCGGGTTGAAGTCCGAGCCGCCCTTGGCGCCGCCCATAGGCAGGGTCGTAAGAGCGTTCTTGAACGTCTGCTCGAAACCGAGGAACTTAAGCATAGAAGGGGTGACCGCTTTGTGGAAACGGAGGCCGCCTTTGTAAGGACCGATGGCGCTGTTGAACTGCACACGGTAGCCGGTGTTGGTCTGCACCTGGCCTTCGTCGTCGATCCAGGTAACGCGGAAAGTGAAGATACGGTCGGGCTCGACCATCCTCTCCACTATCTTCGCCTGCTCGAACTCAGGGTGCTGGTTGTAAACATCTTCTACAGATTCGAGCACTTCCTGCACTGCCTGCAGATACTCGTTCTCTCCAGGGTACTTGGCCTGGAGATTAGCCATAATCTCAGCTGTTTTCATAGGTTGTATAAGAATTATTGCTGCTGCGCAGCCATCTCCTGCTGGAGAGTCTCGAGGGTCCTGCCCTCCTTGATGCCGAGAGCCTTGCGGGCGATCGGGGTGAGGTCCACGCTCTGCTCAGGGTCGAAGTAAAGAACCTGCGAGAGATCGAACACATACACGAAGCCCTCTTTCTTCGCGAGCTCGGTGACGGTGTCCATAGCCTTCTTCTGGATGGGGGCCATCAGGCTCTGCTGCTGCTGTGCGAGCTCCTGCTGGATGCTGTTCTCGAAGCTCTGGATGCGCTGCTGGATCTCGGTGAGTTCCTTCTCTTTGCTCTCGCGGATTGCGGGAGTCCAGGTACTGACTTTCTGCTGATAGGTCTGGTACTTGGACTGGAATTCCTCGACCATAGCCTCGTAAGTTTCCTGAGCTTCCTGGCTGGATGCCTGGATGGTGGCGCGTGCCTGGTCGGCTTCCGGCATAAGCTGAACGAGCTCTGAAAAGTTGACGTGCGCGAACTTGGGCTGCGCCATAGCGGCGATGCTCAGCAGAGCGGCCGCTGCAATCAGTAATGCTTTCTTCATAATATCATTCATTGTTGATTATTCTAGAATTGTTGTCCGATCACGAAGTGGAACTGGCTTCCTCCCTTGGTGGGATCGTCGAAGCCGTAGCCCCAGTCGACGCCGAGAAGGCCGACCATCGGGAGGAAGACTCGGACGCCGACGCCGGCGGAGCGGTAGAACTGGAAGGGGTTGAACTCGCGGATATCAGACCAGCAGTTACCGCCCTCCAGGAAGCCGAGCACGAAGATGGTGCTGGTCGGCTGGAGGATAACCGGGTAACGGAGTTCCACCGTGAACTTGTCGTAGACGTTACCGGCGTAGGCATAACCGTTGGAGTTGTAGGTCGTGCTCTGGTACGGCGTGAGGGAGTAGTTCTCATAACCGCGCAGGCTGACGACTTCGGAACCGTAGGTGCTGTAACCGGACATGCCGTCACCGCCAACGAGGAAGCCCTCGAACGGGGAGTAACCCCAGTTGCGGTTGTAGTAGCCGAGGTAGCCGAACTGCGCACGCGCCATCAGCACAAGGTCACCCGCGAGCTTGATGTACTGCGATGCAGACAGCTTCCATTTGTGGTACTCGATCCATTTGTAGCGGGTATCCGAACCCCACTTGGTGTAGTCTACGTCTTTATATGAAGCCACGGGCACTTTGTTGCCGGAGGCGTCGAAATCGTATTTGCGGAACAGCGAATACGGCGGGGTGGCCGACAGGCTGACCGAGAATTCCGAACCCTGACGGGGATAGATCTGCTGGTCGGTGCTGTTCCTCATAAGGTTGATGGAGTAGCTCAGGTTGTTGGCAAGGCCGTCATCGAAGATGAAGTAGCCCGAATACCAGTTGGTGAGCTTGTAGGTCTGCCAGCTGAGGCCGTTGTATAGCACGAAATAGCTGTCCGGCCACTTGAGGCGCTTACCCAGCGAGGCAGATGCGCCGAAGACCTCCATCTGGCGGTCGTGGCTGAGAATGTTCAGCGCGAGGTAGGAGTTGGTCTGGCGGGTATAGTAGGCCGACAGGTTCAGCGAGGTAGGCTTCTTTCCAAAGAGCCAGGGCTCGGTGAAGCTGGCGGTCAAAGCGGTGTAGTATGTTCCGTTGGTCTGGAAGCGGAAAGCGAGGTTCTGCGCATCTCCCAGCGGCACCGGGCGCCAGGCTTCCTTGTCGAACAAGCGGTGCGTCGAGAAGTTGTTGAAACTCACGCCGACCGTGGCCACGAAAGTGTTGCCGCCCCAGCCGCCGGAAAGCTCGAGCTGGCTCGAAGGCTTCTCCGTGACGTTGTAGATAATATCAACGGTGTTGTCGCGCTGGTTCGGGATGATGCTGTAGCCGCTGTTCGGGTCCATAATGGCTTCCTGGTCGAACTGGCCGAGGGAGGCGATTTCACGGATGGACCTTTCGAAGTCGGACTGGCTGAAGAGGTAGCCCGGACGGGTGAAGACCTGACGACGAACGATCTTTTCGTTGGTGAGGTCGTTGCCGTTGATGATAATGTTGTTCAGGGTAGCCTGCTTGCCTTCAGTAATGCGCAGCTCCACGTCCACGGAGTCGTTCTGGATGTTGGTTTCGACCGGCGTGACGTTGAAGAAAAGGTAACCGTTGTCGCGGTAGAGCTTCGAGATGTCGTAGTCAGTCTGCTTTCCTCCGCCATAGAGCCTCTTCTCCATCGAGACCACGTCGTAGACGTCGCCCTTTTCGATGCTGAGGACGCCGTTCAGAACGTCGGAGCCGTACACGGAATTGCCGGTCCAGGTGATGTCGCGGAAATAGTACTTCTGGCCTTCTTCGATGTTGAGGTCGATGTTCATACGCTTCTTCACCTTGCCGTTTTTCTTGACTATGTCCACTATGTACAGGCTGTCGCTGACTATGCGGGCGTCGCGGTAACCGGCCTCCTTGAAGGCGTCGACCAGCAATTTCTTGTCGTTAGGGTACTCCTTTTCGTTGAATTTCTTGCTGCTGAAGAAGTTGTAGATCTTGTTGGATTTGGTCTTCTTCATCGAACGGGCGAGCTTGAAGTCCTTAACGTGCTCGTTACCGTTGAAGTTGATGTCCTTGATCTTTACCTTCGGGCCCCTGTCCACCGCGAAGTTCACGCGGATGGCGTTGCGCACGACGGTGTCTTTCATCACCTCGGCCTTCACGTCGCAGAGGAGGTAACCCTTCTCGGCATAGTAACGCTTGATAATGCCCTTCGAGGTGCTCTCCACATATTCGGAGAATTCGCCGCCACGGCGTATGTGAAGCCTTTCCTGGAGCTCTTTCTTGTCGCCCGACTTCACTCCAGTGAATGTCCAGCGGGAAATGCGGGGACGCTCCTGAAGTTCGATGCGGAACCAGATGGTGTCGCGGTTTTCGCTGAGATGGTCGACATACAGGCCCACGTCCTCGAAATAACCCTGCAGGGTAAGCTTACGGAGAACGCCGGATATATCGTCGCCGGGGACGGTGATTTCCCTGCCCTTCACCAGACCGGACTGCTGGATCAGCTGCTGGTCGGAGAAGTAGGTGTTTCCCTCCACGGAAACTCCTCCGATGATGTATTTCTGGGGATGAGAGTAATCCACCTCGACCTGCGCCCGTGCGCCGATTGCGGCTGCTGCGCAGAGGATGATGGTCATCAGTATCCGGCCTAATTTCATACTAGTTCTAAAAAAGCCCACAAAGATAGCTAAACTATTTCACTTTTCCGAAGCGGCGGTCGCGGCGGGAATACTCCTCGATCGCGGCCACGAGGCTATCCTTTCTAAAATCAGGCCAAAGTGTGTCGGTGAATACGAATTCGGTGTACGCTGTCTGCCAGAGCATATAGTTGCTGATGCGCTGCTCACCCGAAGTGCGAATGAGCAGTTCTGGATCGGGCACGCCGGCAGTGACGAGAGCGGAGTCAATGTCCTCCATCGTTATCTCCTCGGGATTCCTGCCCGAAGCGGCCAGCTTGCGGGTAGCCTGAAGGATGTCCCACTTTCCGCTGTAGCTCAGCATAATGAGCATAGTGGTGTTGGGATTGTTCTCGGTGGCTTTCTCCAGATTGGTGATGGCGTCATTCAGATCGGGGGCGAGCCTCGAGCGGTTGCCGAGCACGCGGAAACGCACGCCATTGTCCATCAGGGTGTCGTATTCCTGAATCATACACTTCGCCAGAAGCGACATCAGAGCTCCGACTTCTTCGTTAGGACGGTTCCAGTTCTCTTCGGAGAAGGCATAGAGCGAGAGGTATTTCACTCCGAGCTCCACGCATTTTTCCGTGACGGCGCGCACGCTCTTCACTCCTTCGATATGGCCCTGCACGCGATCCAGACCGCGCTGCTTGGCCCAACGGCCGTTGCCGTCCATTATTATGCTGATATGCTGGGGGATGTTCATTTACCTGCTGTTGCGAACGTCCTCGCCCCAGAAAAGCTTGGAGCGGAGGGCGTCGATGAAACTTGATTTGCCGAAAGTGACACGCCTGAGCGAGAACGGAGCGCAGCCCACCCTGATCCGGGCGCCCGCGGGCAGGACATAGTCCTTATTGTCCACGGACAGCAGCACCGAGCGGTTCTTGCGGTCGATTGCGGTCATCTCCACGACCGAGTCCTTGCGGACCACGAGCGGCCGTACGTTGAGGTTGTGCGGCGCGATAGGGGCTATGATCAGCACCTCCACGTTCGGAGGGCAGATCGGTCCGCCCACGCTGAGCGAGTAGGCAGTGCTGCCGGTGCTGGTACTCACGAGAAGGCCGTCGCACCAGTAGGTGGGGAGGGCGGCGCCGTCCAGCTTGAGGCCCACGCCGAGAGTGCCCGCGCCGCTTCTGCGGAACGCCACTTCGTTAAGCGCATACGGGAAGATTGCGGGAGCTTCCGCTCCTTCTACCCTTACCTCCAGCATCTCCCTGTCTTCGATTATGTACTTCCCTGCCAGCAGGGGCTCGAGCACGGAGCCGAGTTCGTTGTCGGAAAGGAAGCCCATACGGCCGAGGTTGATGCCAAGGATGGGAACGCCCGCTTCGCAGACTATCCTGGAGGCAGTGAGAAAGGTTCCGTCGCCGCCGAAGGCGATCAGCATATCGGTGCCGGGCTCGAGGCCCCCGGCAACGTCATATGTGCTGACGCCGGACGCGGCGAGCTCTTCGAGGAACGCCCTGACTGCAGGGTCCGCCACGAGGCCTGATTTCTTTATGAAATACGCAATTTTCATATGGAGCCTCAAATTTAGCATTTTTATTTGTAATTTTGCGCGTTTAGATGACTAGGCTTAGCGTAAATATCAACAAGATCGCGACCCTTCGCAACGCCCGCGGCGGAAACCTCCCGGACGTGCAGAAAGCGGCCGTGGACATCGAGCGCTTCGGAGCGGAAGGCATCACCGTGCATCCCCGTCCCGACGAGCGCCACATCCGCTATTCCGACGTCCGGCTCCTCCGCCCGCTGGTGAAGACCGAGTTCAACATCGAAGGCAACCCGGAGCCGAGGTTCCAATCGCTGGTGATGGAAGTTGTCCCCGACCAGGTCACCCTGGTGCCGGACGGCCACGACGCCATCACTTCCAATTCCGGCTGGGATGTCATCGCAAACAGGGCTTTCCTCACTGAAATGTGCTCGCTGTTCCACTCCAAAGGCATCAGGGTGTCGATATTCATCGACCCTGTTCCGGAGATGGCCATCGCCGCAAAGGAATGCGGAGCGGACCGTGTGGAATTGTACACCGCGCCTTACGCCGAGCAGTACCCTGCAGGCCCGGCTGGCGCCATCGCCCCGTACCTCGCGGCTGCACGCGCAGCACGCGACTGCGGGCTCGGCCTCAACGCCGGGCACGATCTTAGCTTGGAAAACCTGGAGTACTTCGTGAAGACCATTCCGTGGACGGACGAAGTGTCGATAGGCCACGCGCTTATCAGCGACGCTTTGTATCTGGGCCTCGAAAAGACGGTCGCCGAGTATCTCCGTCTTACACACGCAAACAAATAATTTAGTATAAGAAATGAAACAGACTCCCCTTATCCTGAGCATCTGCGCCCTCGTGGTCGCCATCGCAGCTCTCGTTCTCACCATCGTTCCTTTCAACAAGGCCAGCAAGGCCGAAGCCGAGGCTGAAGCAGCCGAAGCCGCCGCCATCAATGTCGCATACATCTGCATCGACGAAGTTGCCGACGAATATCAGATGGCAATCGACCTCAAAGCCGCTTTCGAGAAGAAAGCCAAAGGCATCAACGACGACCTTGAGCGTCGCAATAAAAAGCTTGAGAACGAGCAGAAAGAACTCGCCGACAAGCTCAACAAGGGCCTTGTGACCCGCAGCACGGCAGAAGTCCAGTACGGCAAACTTCAGGAGAAAGCCGTTTCGTTCCAGCAACTCCTCCAGCAGAAAAACAACGAGCTCGCCGAAGAGCAGCAGGTTATGCTCAACAATGTCGCGAACGCAATAGGCGAATTTGTCAAGAAGTACAACGAGGAAAAGGGCTACACTATGATCTTCTCGACTACCAGCGGCCTCCTCAGCCAGCCCGTCGTGGATGCCGACGCCGCCCTCAACATCACTGCTGAGATCATCGAAGGTCTCAACAACGAGTATCAGGCTTCCAAGAAGAAGTAAGTTTCGTGAAAAGATTTGCGACACTCATTGCGGCCCTGCTCGCCTGGGGCGTCGGGGCTTCCGCCCAGACCTCCGGCCAGTATCTCCCGGAGCCGGTCACGGTGACCACCGATATGGTCCGCGTAGGGAACAAACTTTTCTACGCGCACGTGGTGGTTGCCCGCCAGACCCTCTACTCCATCGGAAAGGCCTACGGAGTGTCCATTCTCGATATCATCGAGGCAAACCCCAAACTCGACCTTCACAACAAGCCCATCCACCCCGGCGATGTGCTGATGATCCCGGTGAGGCTTCAGGACCTGACCCCCGCGGCACAAAAAGACACTGTTGCGGCGCCAAAAGACACCGTTTCGGCGCCGATCGACACGACGAAGGGCCAAATGGCGCCGATTTCGCCAGAAATAGCGCCGGAAGGGGCTTCGGACGACGAAACTGCGCCGAAAGACACGGTTTTGGCGCCGAAAGACACGATCCCCGCGGGCCCGGTGCGGCCGAGGTACGTCTTCGATCCGGTGGATAAGGTTCGAGTAGCACTGCTGCTGCCCCTCGCGGCCGATTCGGGCGCGAACCCATACTATATGAACTTCTACTTCGGCGCGCTTCTGGCAGCACGCGACCTGGGAACGGACGGCGTGGACATAGACATAACCGTGCTGGACGTGAACTCGCACAAAGACTTCGCGAAGGTGGGCAAGACGCTCGAGCAGAGCGATGTGGTGATCGGCCCGGTGAGCACGGCGGACATCAATCGCACTCTCCCGCTGCTGCCGGCAGGCAAATTCATAGTCTCGCCTATGGACCCGAAGACCGAGGCGCTGACCGGCGACAAACCCGTCATCCTGGCGGCGACCCCGGCGAGCGTGCAGATCGAAGACGCGGTTTTGTGGATGAAGAGCAATATGGACCCGGCCGATTCTCTGATTATCGTGAAGGAAGCCGGCGTGCAACTGAGCGCCAACGCCCAGTATATGATGGACGTGATCGACCCGGGCTCCTTCAGCAAGAAGATCCAGGTGTCGTACGCGCTGTCGGAAGGCATCAAGATGAACGAGGATTTCTTCTCGCATCACACTCATCTGAAGGATACCGTGACCTGGGTGGTGGCCGCTTCCGAGCACGACGTGTTCGTGAAGGACGTCATCAGGAACGTGGCCCTGCAGAACTATATGGGCCGCAACAACTACATCTACGGTCCCGCGAAGACCAAGTCTCCGGATATGGACGAAATGTGTGGCGCAAGACTTCACCAGAGCGCGGCTTATTTCATTGATTACGACGATCCTGCAGTCATCGGCTTCGTGAAGGATTTCCGCGCGCTCTATCAGACCGAGCCGGACAACTTCGCCTTCCACGGCTATGACACGATGAAGTATTTCGTCAACATCTGCAGACACTACGGACGAAACTGGGAAATGAAACTGGACGAATACTGGATGTCCGGCCTTCAGACCAACTTCAAATTCTACTGGGATCCAGAGAACGTGGGTGATGTGAACGCAGGAATCCGACGGGTTGTCTACTCGCCGGGATTCAAGGTCGAATATCTGAAATAATTACTGCGAAAGCAGAGATTTGGCATTCGCCAGCGCTTCCGGGGTGATAGATGCACCGCTGAGGAGCCTGGCGATTTCTTTTACGCGATCCTCGCCACGGACTTCGCGTATGCTGGAAACGGTGCGGCCGTCCTGCTCGGACTTTTCCACGACATAGTGCGCGGATCCCTTCGCGGCGACCTGCGGGAGATGCGTGATGGCGAAGACCTGCATATCGCGGCCCATTTCGCAGATAAGGGCGCCCATCTTGTGCGCCGCGCTGCCGCTGACACCCGTGTCGATTTCGTCGAAGATCATAGTGGGCATACCGGCGTAGCGCGCCATCATAGCCTTGAGGCAGAGCATAATGCGGCTGATTTCGCCGCCGGACGCGCATTTGGCGAGGTCCACGGGGGCGGTGGTGCCGCTGGCGCTGAAGCAGAAGACGACGCTGTCTGCGCCTGCGGGGCCGGGCTTGCCTTCGGAGAGTTCCACCGTGAAGCGGGCCTTCTCCAGTTCGAGTCCGTGGATGGAATGTTCGATGTCCTGCGCAAGCGAAGGGGCTGCCTTTGCGCGACCGGCGTGGAGGCGCGAGCACACGTCGGCGTACTCCTTTTCCGCTTTATCGAGTTGTTTCTCCAACTCGGCCACCTTTTCCTCCAGGGCGGTACCGTCGAAGAGTTCTTCGCTCAGCTTCTCACGGATTTCGATCAATTCGGCCACCGTACGGACATTGTGCTTACGCATCAACTGATACAGCACTGATATGCGGTCTTCTACCTCTGTCAGACGCTCCTGGGAGAGGAGTATACCGGAGTCGATGCGGTCGATTTCGGAGCAGATATCGTCCAGTTCTATGCGCGCGGAGTCGAGGCGATCGGCGAGTTCCGTCAATGCGGGGACATAACGCGCTGTTTTCTCCACAAGTTTGCGCGCTTCGGCCAGCGCCATCGTGACGCTTTGACGTTCGTCTGAAGGATCCAGCAGCTCTATGGCGCCTGCCAGATTGGTCTTGATTTCTTCTGCGTTGGCAAGCTGCTTCTGCTCCTCTTCGAGCTCTTCAAGTTCGCCTTCACGAAGAGCCGCGCGGTCAAGCTGGTCAAACTGGGCACGGGAATAATCGCTCTCGGCGGCGAGGCGACTGAGGCGGTCGCGGGCTGCCTGAAGGTCCGCCCTGACTGTCTGCAGACGCTGCCAACTTTGCGCCGCCTCCGCCCTCTCGCCGCCGAGCCCCGCGAAATTATCCAGCAATGAAAGCTGGAAGGCGCGGCTCGTGAGCATCAGGCTCTGGTGCTGCGAGTGGATGTCCACCAACTGCCCGGCGATGTCCGCCAGAAGCTGGACCTGCACGGGAGAGTCGTTGATGAACGAACGCGAACGGCCGGTGCTGTGCACCACTCGCCTGATCAGCAGGCTGCCGTCTTCCCATTCGACCTCCGCCTCTTCCAGCAGGGCCCTGATTTCAGCCGAATCGTCGACTGTGAACTCCGCTTCCACCACACAGCTGTCCGCGCCGGCGCTGATGATCGACGCGTCCGCTTTGGCGCCCGTGAGGAGCGACAAAGCGCCCAGCAAGATGCTCTTGCCGGCGCCGGTCTGGCCGGTGATGATGACAAGACCCTCCGGGAACGTGATGTCCAGAGAGTCTATCAGCACGTAGTTTCTGACGTGGAGGGAACGGAGCATAGCCCGTTAGTCTTCGTTTTCGGTTTTGGCTGTGCGGTAGTAGAGTTCGCCGCGCTTGAATTCCTCGATGGCGATGAGGTCCGGTTTCGGAAGGCGCTCGTAGTACTTGGAGATTTCGATCTGCTCCTTGTTCTCGAACACTTCTTCCATATTGTCACGCTCGTTGCGGAAATCTTCGAGCTTCTTTGCGATTTCTTTCTTCTCCTCGAGAGCGATCTGGTTTGCCCTCTTCGAAAGGATGACTACTGTTTCGTAGAGATTGCCGGTAGGAGCCGCGAGTTCCTTGGTGTCGCGGGTTACGGTGTTGGTAGGTACTTCCCTGATATCCATAATAAATAAGTTGTTTCTATTATGGATACCGGACGCAGTGCGCGGAAAGTTTCAAATTATTTGTTTCTGACTTTTTTGTAGAGAGAGTCGAGCTCTTTGCGGTAGCCGGAATCCGGATATTCGCCGATGAAATTCAGATAGTCGTCCACAAACACGATGTAGCGTTCCTTCTGCTTTTCGGGCACGCTCAGACGAGCGTAGTGGTACGACGACATTGCGGCGTAGTAAAGGATATCCTCCCTGTAGAGATTATCCGAATCCTCTTTGAGGACATTCTTCAAGGCCACTCGCGCCGCTTTGTAGTCCTCCATCTTGTAGTAGAGCTTCGCGCTTTCGTAGGCCTTGCGGTCCAGCCTTTCGGAAAGGTCGTCCAGCATCTTCTCGCAGACGGGACGGTTGGCCGAACGGGGATGGGCGATCAGATATTCGCTGATAGCGGTGATTGCGGTGTAGGTCGGAGTCTGGTCCAGCTCATAACGAAGAGTCGAGCGGTAAAGGCAGTCGATGCGGAGGAATTCCGCGCTCTCGGTGAACGAGCTCGCCGGATAATTGTCGATGAAATGCTTGAAGTTGGCTTCGGCGGAATAGTAATCCCTCTGGTTGTAGTTGCTCAGACCCCAGTAGTACTGGACAGTGTCGTCCCTCTCGCTTCCGGAGGTGTACATCGAGAGCGACTCGAAGAGCTGCGCCGAGCGCTGGTATTTGCCTTTGTTGAAATAATCGAAGGCGGCGGCGTACTTGGCGTCCACATCTCCGCTTTCGAGTAGAGTTTCATACTGCGATTTGCAGCCGACGCCCAGAAGCGCCGCCGCCATAAACGCTATAATGAGTCTATATTTCATTCTTCAAATATTTATCTGCTTCAAGCGCGGCCCTGCATCCGTCTGCGGCCGCGGTTATTGCCTGCCTGAAATCGGTTCCACGTACATCTCCCGCCACGAACACGCCTTCCAATTTCGTGCGAACACCGTCCGAAACGATATATCCGTTTTCGTCGGTTTCCAGCTGTCCGCCGAGCCACTCCGCGTTCGGGTGCCGGCCTATCGCCAGGAAAAAGCCGTCCAGAGCAATATCAAAAACCTCGCCATTGTGGTCCACCCTGATGCCGGTCACGCCTGATTCGTCGCCGAGCACCTCTTTCGTGACGGTCTCGAAATGGATCGTGATATTGGGTGTCGCCATTACTTTCGCCTGATTTGCCGCGGATGCCCTGAGGAAGGGTTTGCGCACGATCATATGCACTTCGGATGCCAGTCCGCTGAGGTAAAGAGCCTCCTCGCAGGCGGTGTCTCCGCCGCCCACGACCGCGACTTTGCGCCCGCGGTAGAAGAACCCGTCGCAGGTCGCGCAGGCTGAGACGCCGAGTCCCCTGAACTTCTTCTCACTGGGAAGTCCAAGGTACTTCGCGCTCGCACCGGTCGCGATAATAACGGTTTTAGCCTCCAGCACGGAGCCGTCCGACAAGGTGAAGGTCTTCGCTTTGAGATCACATTCGCGGACCGTGCCGCGCACGAACTTCGCGCCGAGCTTTTCGGCCTGGGCCTTCATCGCCGCCATCAGTTCGTTCGCGTCGATGCCGTCCTTGAATCCGGGGTAGTTCTCCACCAGGGTAGTGGTGGTAAGCTGGCCTCCCGGCTCCGGACCCTCGACCACGACAGGGTCCATCGCCGCCCTGGCCGCGTAAATCGCCGCCGTGCATCCAGCGGGTCCCCCGCCTATGATCAGACACTTAATCATCCGTGCAAATATAACTAAATCAATTCACAAAGAAGTGTGGCCTGGGTGCAATCGCGGACACGGACGCGGACGTAGTCGCCCGCTTTGTGCTGTTTGTCCGCCCAGACACACATCTTGCTGTTTCCGGCGCGACCGCAGAGTTCGTCCGGGTTGCGCTTCGAAGGACCTTCGACCAGCACCTCGAACTCCTTGCCCAGGTCGCGCTGGTTGCTCTCCAGGCTCAAACGGTTCTGAAGGGCGATTATCTCGTTCAGGCGCCTTGTTTTTACCTCGATAGGCACATCGTCGGGATACTTGCGCGCAGCAAGGGTTCCGGGACGTTCGGAGTAGTAGAACATAAAAGCGGCGTCGAAGCCAACCTTCTCGAAAAGGTCAAGGGTCATCTGGTGATCCTCTTCAGTCTCAGAGCAGAAACCGGCGATCACGTCCGTGCTGATAGCGCAGTCAGGCATTATTTCCCGAATGCGAGCGACCCGCTTCAGGTACCACTCGGCAGTGTAGCGGCGGCGCATCTTTTCGAGGATGCGGTTGGAGCCGGACTGCACCGGGAGGTGGATGTGGTGGCAGATGTTGGGGTACTTCGCCATAGTCAGGAGAGCCTCGTCTGAGATGTCCTGAGGGTTGGAAGTGCTGAAACGCACGCGGAGCGACGGGCTGACCTCGGCCACCATCGCGAGCAGCTGGGCGAAGGTAGTCCCTTCGTAGCAGTACGAGTCCACGTTCTGGCCCAGGAGAGTCACTTCTTTGTAGCCCTTCTGCACACAGTCGCACGCCTCGCGGACGATCGAACGGGCGTCACGGCTGCGCTCCACACCGCGGGTGTACGGCACCACGCAGTACGAACAGACGTTGTTGCAGCCGCGCATTATCGAGATGAACGCCGATACTCCGTTACGGTCAAGACGCACGGGGTTGATGTCCGCATACGTCTCCTCTCTCGAGAGGATGACGTCCATCTGCGGGTGGCCTTCTGCGGCCGCGGCAAGAAGCTCGGGCAGACGGCGATACGCGTCCGGACCGGCTACGACGTCGACCTTTCCTCCGTCAAGGAGCTGCTCTTTCATACGCTCGGCCATACAGCCGAGGATGCCTATCACTACCGGCCGGGTCCTGCGCTGAAGCACGAACTGTTCGATGCGGCCAAGGATGCGCTGTTCGGCGTTATCCCGCACCGAACAGGTGTTGGCCATAATCACGTCCGCTTCCTCTATGTTTTCCGTGCGTTCGTAGCCGTGCTTTCCGAGGATGGAAAACACCACTTCCGTGTCCGCTACGTTCATCTGGCAGCCGTATGTCTCGATATACAATTTCATCTCGGGCACAAAGATAGACAAAAAGTTAGTATCTTTGGGGACGTGAAGAAAATTGTAGGCATACTGTTTGCGGCTGTGCTCGCCGCGCTGCTGACCGGTTGCACGAATACCGGGAGCAAGTTTACCGTCACCGGAGGAGGAGTGGAGTCGGTCCATCTCGGCTCGCCCATCACGGCGGTGGCCAACCTGACGTTCTCCAACCCTTCGTACAAGGTGGAGGTGAGCAATGTGAGCGGAGTCGTGAAGAGCGGCAAGTCTCCCCTGCTGAATGTGTCCGCTGAGGATTTTACCATCCCCGCGCGTTCGGAAACGACAGTCCGGATTCCGGTTCAGGCCAGTATGGCTCCGGGGGTGGGACTGCTGAAAATAATGTCCATCGCGGGCAGCAACAACTTCGACGACCTGGTGGTGGACCTGACCTTCACGGCCAGCGGTTTGCTGGGGATAAAGAGGACCCGGACTTTGGAGAACATCCCGGTTAAAGACATTGTAGGATTGTTATGAAACGACTGATTATCGCCTTCGGAGCCTTGCTCCTTTCCCTGTGCGCTTTCGCGCAGACGGAGGAGCCCGCCCCCGCCGGCTACAAATATGTGGACTCCGTGATCTACAAAGCGGTGCCCCGCGTGAACGAATCCCTTAACGGAAAGTCCATCTCAAAGGTGCTTCCCTGGAGGGTCAAGCTGCATCAGAGTTCTTCAATCGAGAACGCAGCGGACGCGATGGTGCGCAAGAACAAGGGCACTATGACCGACGGCTTCCGCATCAGGATTTATTTCGACAACAAGCAGGACTCGCGCGAGGCTTCGGCAGAGAGCGAGGCCCGTTTCAAGAGGCTTTTCCCGGGGTACAATACCTACCGCACTTTCAAGAATCCATTCTTCAAGGTGACAGTCGGCGATTTCCGCACCAAGGCGGACGCCCAGGTGGCATTGCAGCGCATTTCACGCGTGTTCCCGGATGCCTTCATTGTGAAGGAGCAGATGAAGTTTCCGGTGATTTCGGACCAGGTACGGGTGACGGTGGACACCGTGCGTATGCTGGTGCCGATTGCACCCCCTCAACAGGATGAATAAACAAGGTCTAGCGTTAACCCAGCAGCAGGTTCAGAAGCTCTCGCCCCTGCAGATCCAGACCATCAAGCTCATAGAGCTTCCGGTTCAGGATCTGGAACAGCGAGTGCGCCAGGAGTTGGAGGAGAACCCCGTGCTGGACGACACGCCCGACCCCGAAGCGCCCGAGCAGGAAGCGAAGGAAGTTTCGCTGGATTCCCTGCAGGACGACTCCATTCCCGATTACAAAACCCGCGTCAACAACTGGGGCAAGGACCCCAGACCGGAGTACAATACCTTCTCCGTGAAGACAGGCTTCCGTGAGAGCCTGCTGGATCAGCTCGGCTTCCGCAACCTGACCCAGCACGAGAAGGAGGTGGCTTCGTTCATTATCGGTTCGCTCGACGATGCCGGATATCTTCGCCGCGATCTCGACTCTTTGGTGGACGACCTGGCGTTCCGCGCCGGGATCGAAAGCGACCGGGAAGAGGTGGAGCGTATGCTGGCGATGGTGCAGACTTTCGACCCGGCGGGGGTGGGGGCGCGCGATCTGCGCGAGTGTCTGCTCCTGCAGCTGAAGGCTGCGAGCCAGACACCCGAGACGGTCATCGCGCGCCGCATTCTGGACGAATGTTTCCAGGACTTCACCGGAAAACATTTCAGCCGCATACTTTCCCGCCTCGGTATTACTGAGGATGAGTTGAAGGCCGCTATGAAGCGCATTTCGCGCCTCAACCCTTCGCCCGGCGGACAGGTGGACGATTCCTATGCCGATGCCGCCGAGCAGATCATTCCGGATTTCGTCCTGAAACTCGATGATTCCGGCGAGATTACCTTCGAGATGCCCCGCTTCAATATCCCCGAGCTGCGCGTAAACAAGAAATACGCGGATATGCTTATGAAGGCCGAGGGCGGTTCTGACCGGGAGAAGAAGGAGGCTGCTACTTTCGTGAAGGAGAAGCTGGACAGCGCGAAGTGGTTCATCGAGGCCCTGAAGCAGCGTTACAACACTCTGAGCAAGACTATGCAGGCGCTAATCGACTACCAGCGCGAGTATTTCGTCAGCGGCGACGAGCGCGACCTGCGGCCTATGATTCTGGAAGACATCGCGAAGATCACGGGCTTTGATATCAGCACCATCTCGCGAGTCGTGAACAGCAAATACATCGAGACTCCTTACGGCATTTTCCCTCTGAAGTATTTCTTCTCCGAAGGCCTTGTGAACCAGGCGGGCGAAGAGGTCAGCACACGCGAGCTGAAGAAGGTGCTTCAGGAGATCGTGGACGCCGAAGACAAACACAAGCCGCTCACGGATGAGCAGCTTGTGAAAGAACTTGCAGCGCGCGGGTATCTCGTCGCCCGCCGCACAATCGCCAAATACCGCGACCAATTGGGAATTCCCCTGGCGCGGCTCAGAAAGGAAATATAACTACAGTTTCGGACCGTAGCAGAGGTCGCCCGCATCGCCCAGACCGGGAACGATGTAGGAGTGCGGCGTGAGCTCGGGGTCGATGGCGGCCACCCAGAGGACGGTGTTCTCCGGCATTATCTTATCGAGATATTCGATTGCCTGCACGCTCGCGAAGGGGCACACAAGGTGGAGTTTCGAGAACTTGCCTCCTTCGTGGAGCAGGACTTCGTAGGCCACTTCGATGGACGATCCGGTCGCGAGCATAGTATCCGCGAGGATCACGGTCTTGCCGACGAGGTCGGGGCAGGTGCAGTACTCGGTGTGGATATGGAAAGTGCCTTCGCTGTCGTACTTTCTGTAGGCGGCCACGAATGCGTTCTCGGCGGCATCAAAGCAGCTGAGGATACCCTCGTGCAGAGGGAGGCCGGCGCGCATAATGGTGGCGACCACTACCTGCTCGTCAGGCACGCTGAGGCGGGCTGTGCCGAGAGGGGTTACGACCTCTCTTTCCTTAGAAGCCAGCGTTCTGCTGATTTCATAGCCGAAAATCTGACCGAGCCTTTCAAGGTTTGTCCTGAACCTGAGGCTGTCTTTCTGAAGGGTCTTGTCGCGGAGCTGGGCGACGAAGCTGTTGAGAACCGAACTTTTCTCTCCGAGGTTGATGACTTCCATATCTTTATTTTTTTGTGTTTGTTTCCTTTTTCGGCTGCGCCTGATGGCAGATTATCACTACTTCCACCGAGTCTACCTTGTAGCCTTTGAAACGGCGCCTCTTGCAACGGGACTCTACCCTTTCCATCAATTCTTCATCCTGCACGTCGAAATACTGGCTAGTCTGTGGGTCGTAGAGATGGAAATGGCAGGTGGGGTCCACGTCGAAGAACATCTTACCGCCTATTCCGAGGCGGTGCGAATAAATGCCCAGAAGGGCCATCTGCGAGAGGATATTGTAAACTGAAGAGGTGGTGACTTTCGCCGTTCCTTTTTTTTGGATCTGGTCGCGGACCATATCGGCGCTTGCGTGACCCAGCTCCATCATAACTTCGTGGACCGCCACCCTCTGACGAGTAGCCTTGAGGCCATTGGCTTTAAGTGCGTCCTTGAAATTCATCCTGACAAAGATAGTTTTAATTTTTCAAAACTAGGCTTATATTTGTCTTACTTAACCGGACCGCTATGAAAATTAAGGATCTCTCTATGAGTGAAAGGCCGCGGGAGCGGCTGCTTTCCTCCGGGCCCCAGGCCCTTTCCAATGGTGAATTGCTTGCAGTGCTGCTCAGAAGCGGCACTCAGTCGGCCAATGTGCTTGAAGTTGCGCGCTCGCTGCTGCGGGAGTGCGACGGGCGGCTTGTAC
>JAGAAF010000038.1 GCA_017615435.1 Bacteroidales bacterium | reverse complement strand
GGCCGGCGGCGACGAGGGTCTGATCGACGGCGCCCGGGGGCCGCTCAACTGGCGCACAGGCGGCTGGCAGGGCTACCAGGACACGGATTTCGAGGCGGTGCTGGACCTGCTGGAAGAGCGCCCGCTCAAGCGCCTGGGCGCCGGCTTCTGCCAGGACGCCCGTTCGTGGATATGGATGCCCACGGCCGTGGAATACTATGTTTCGAAAGACGGCACGGACTTCGTCCCCGCGGGCGCGCTGACCTGTCCCGTGGATCCTGCAGACATGACGGTCCAGGTCTGGGACGCTGTCCTGCCCACGGACGTTTCCGCCCGCTATGTGAAGCTGATTGCCCGCAATCCGGGCGAGATTCCCGCCTGGCATCCCGGCGCCGGCGGCTCGGCCATTATCTTTGTGGACGAAATCTGGGCGGAATAATCCGCTATTTCCTGAAACTGTGCTTGTCCACGACCTTGGTGTCTTCCGCCAGGGTCTCGAGAGGCTCGGCCATGCGTGAAGGATCGGCAAGGAGGATGCGGAGCTGCTTGAGGGCGCTGACGAAGTAGAAGCCGTCGCAGAAGCGCTCGTCCGTGACTATCCACAGAGGCAGGCGCTTGCCCACCACGATTTCCTTACCCTGCACGACGGGCACCATTGCCTCCTTACCCATCGAGAAGAACATTCCGGTGTTGCCGAAATCGTAGAGATGGTGGAAGATCGAGGGGCCCTTGATGGACTTCAGGTTCGTGATGAAGCAGCTGGTGTGGAACGGACTGACTTTAATGATAGATCCAGGCAGCAGACCGTGCCTGTCCAGGAACTTGATAGTGCCTACCAGGAAACGGATAAGGAAATTGGGCGTGAAGGTGATCAGGCGAGCCAGCTTGTCCGTGCCGTTGTTGGCGTCCATATGGCTGTTCTTCTTGATCTCTGCGTCTATCATATCGCGGACCTGCGAAATGCTTTCGTGGCCTGTGAAGTCCAGCTTCACCGTGGTGTCCGGAGCCTCGGCGCTCAGGCCTTTCTTCACCACGAACGAGATCTGGATGCAGTTGCGGTTGTAGATCCTGCCGTTCATTATGAAACGGTTCGTGCGGGGGAACAGCGCAATCAATCTCACTATCGAAGCGATAACTATGTGCATATAGTTATACTTCTCCCCTTTCTCAGCCTCCTTGCGAATGAAATCGTCCAACGGCTCGCAGGGGCAGTCGTACTGTGTCATATTCTGGGAGTCATGCCTTTCCGTCATGATATGCGGCATGATGCGCTGAATCGGGTCGATGTCTCTGACTTTCTTCCCGTCTGGTCTGAGTCCAAACATATTCTTAAGGTTTAGTACACAACAAATATAATTATTTTCGGCGGAATGATGGGCTACGAAAAAACCAGGCCGCAAAGCCTGGCTTAATTCGTAGCCCCTAGTGGAATCGAACCACTATTTAAGGTTTAGGAAACCTCCGTTCTATCCGTTGAACTAAGGAGCCGGGATTTCCCTAATCAGAGTCTGATTACTCAGCGCTCTTCTCGATGATCTGACGTCCGTGGTAGTAACCGCACTCAGGGCAGATGCGATGAGAGATGACGGTAGCGCCACAGTTCGGGCATGTTGCGAGGGTGGGTACGGGAGCGAAGTCGTGCGTACGCCTCTTTGCTGTTCTCTGCTTGGAGAATTTGTGTTTCGGATGTGCCATTGCTTATACTTTTTAAATTATTATTTGCTCAAATATTTTGTAGTCTCGGGGTTGCATTTTCCGTCTTCGTGAACCCTCTGGAGAGGCAGATCGATGCAGACGAAATCATACACTTCCTGACGGAAGTCCAGCTCTGCTCCTTCCGGGGTGTAGGTCTCTTCAAAACCCGTCTCCACCGGAATCTCAAGCGGCTCAAGGCAGCGGTCGCAGAGCACCGTCACTGTCCCGGTGATGTCTGCTTCCACATCCACAGACACGCCGTGATTGTTCACCGTGGCCTCAACCTTTATGTCTGCATCGAGAATCTCCTGATTCCCGAAGCTTTCAAAGAACTCTTTTCCTGCACTCTGACTGAGCTGGCTGACGCCTCTCCTCAGTTCGTTCAGATTTACTACAAAGGGCTGCAAAGTTAACAAAATTTTAGAATATATCAATCCTCATCGTCGGTATTTCTCTTTCGGGCAAGAGGATCGAGCAAAATCTTGCGCAGACGCATGTGGTGAGGGGTCACCTCCACCAGTTCGTCTTCCTGGATATACTCGAGCGCCTCTTCGAGAGAGAACTTGATGGCCGGAGGGAGAATAATCTTCTCATCCGAGCCCGATGCGCGCATATTGGTGAGCTTCTTGGTCTTGCAGATGTTGATGTTCAGGTCGCGCTCGCGGGTGTGCTCGCCCACCACCTGTCCGCCGTAGATCTCCTCGCCCGGCTCCACGAAGAAGCGGCCGCGATCCAGCAGTTTGTTGATGGAATAGGCGATGGCCTGACCGGTCTCGAGCGAGACGAGCGAACCGTTGTTACGGCGCTCGATCTCTCCCTTGAACGGCTGGTACTCCTTGTACCTGTGCGCCACCACTGCCTCGCCCTGAGTGGCCGTGAGCAGGTTGCTGCGCAGGCCCATGAGGCCGCGGGTGGGGATCTCGAACTCCAGCAGAGTGCGGTCTCCGCGCGGCTCCATGTGGATCAGCGCGCCCTTGCGGCGGGTCGCTATCTCGATGGCTGCGCCCACGAACTGCTCGGGCACCTCGATGGAGAGTTCCTCGATGGGCTCGCAGCGCTGGCCGCCTATCATCTTGTCCAGGACCTTGGGCTGGCCTACCTGCAGCTCGAAACCTTCGCGGCGCATGGTCTCGATCAGGATCGAGAGATGCAGCACGCCGCGGCCGTAGACCACGAACGAATCGGCGGTCAGGCCGGGTTTCACGCGCAGGGCCAGGTTCTTCTCCAGCTCCTTCTCCAGGCGCTCCTTGATGTGGCGCGAGGTGACATACTTGCCGTCCTTGCCGAAGAACGGCGAGTTGTTGATAGTGAAGAGCATGCTCATCGTGGGCTCGTCCACCGCGATCGGGGGCAGGGCCTCCGGGTTTTCGTAGTCCGCGATGGTGTCTCCGATCTCGAAGCCGTCTATTCCCACCACGGCGCAGATGTCGCCGCAATGGACCTCCTGGACCTCCGATTTGCCGAGGCCTTCGAAGACCATCAGCTGCTTGACTTTCTGCTTCTGCATGACGTCGTAGCGCTTACAGAGGGTGATCTGCTGGCCGGACTTGAGCAAGCCGCGGGTGATCTTGCCCACCGCGATACGGCCCACGTACGGGCTGTACTCGAGCGACGAGATCAGCATCTGCGGCGTTCCTTCCACCACCTCGGGGGCGGGGATTTCTTTCAGGATCATGTCCAGCAGCGGGGTGATGTCCGTGCCGGGCTTACGCCAATCCAGCGACATCCAGCCCTGCTTGGCCGAGCCGAACACCGTCTTGAAATCCAGCTGCTCTTCCGTGGCGTTCAGGTTGAACATAAGGTCGAACACCTCTTCCTGGACTTCGTCCGGGCGGCAGTTCTGCTTGTCCACCTTGTTCACGACCACCACCGGCTTCTTGCCGAGCTGGAGGGCCTTCTGGAGCACGAAACGAGTCTGCGGCATGCAGCCTTCGAACGCGTCCACGAGCAGCAGCACGCCGTCGCACATATTGAGCACGCGCTCCACTTCCCCACCGAAATCGCTATGGCCGGGGGTGTCGATTATATTGATCTTCACGCCCTTGTACGTCACGGACACGTTCTTCGCGAGGATGGTGATTCCGCGCTCGCGCTCGAGGTCGTTGTTGTCCAGGATGAGCTGGCCGAGGTTCTCGGGCTGACGCACGAGATTCGCCTGGTAGATCATCCTGTCCACGAGCGTGGTCTTGCCGTGGTCCACATGGGCGATAATTGCTATGTTTCTGATATCTGTCATTCTAACCAACTGAAAACTGGGCGCGAATTTACTAATTTTCAGCGGAACTGCAAACCAGAATACCTATTATTAGTTATTGTCATTCAGAGACAAAGTCGTTAAATTTGCTCCTGTTATGAAAACGATACGCGAAGTTCTATACGATTGCCAGGCGCGCAAGACCGCGGTGCTGGCGACAAATTTCTATAACTACGAAACTTTAGTGTGCGTTGCGCGCGCGGCTCAGGCGATGAACGCGCCCGTGATGCTGCAGCTCACCCGCTCGTCCATCGAGTACATGGGCCTGCACACAGCCTACAAAATGGGCCGCCAGGTGCTGGCGGACTACGGCCTTCAGGGCTATATCCACCTGGACCACGGCCCCAGCCTCGAGCTGGTTCAGCGCTGCCTGGACGAAGGTTTCGACTCCGTGATGATAGACGCGTCCGAGAAGCCGTTCGAGGAGAACGTGAAGACCTCCGCCCGCGCGGTGGAGATGGCCAGGCCCTACGGCGCCAATGTGGAGGCTGAGCTGGGCTATGTCGCCAAGCTCGGGCAGGAGCAGGGCGGCGGATTCACCACGCCCGAGCAGGCCGTGGAGTTTGTCAAGGCGACCGGCGTGGACGCGCTGGCAGTCTCGATCGGCTCGGCGCACGGCTTCTACAAGCTCCCGCCGCATCTGGACATCCCGCGCCTCGCCGCGATCCACGCCGCCACGCCGGTCGCCCTGGTCCTCCACGGCTCTTCCGGCATCCCCCACAACCAAGTCCGCGAGGCCATCGCCAACGGCATCGTGAAGGTCAATCTCGCGACCGAAATCAAGGACAATTTCATGCGCGCCCTGAAGAAGGTTCTCTCCGAGAGCGACGAGATTGATCTCCGCAAGGTCTTCCCCAAGGCCATGGAGCCGGTGGTGGAACTGCTGAAGGAGAAATATGCAGTCACGGGTGCAGTTGCTGAATAATTGCTATATTTGGCAAGAAGAATAGTATTTAACTCAATTGATATGAAAAAATTTGCAATTATTCTGGCTGCATTCGCGATGATTTTCGCGGGTTGCAACAAAGACGAAGAAGCCACCGAAGTCGGAAAGTGGTATGGTTACAACACACCCGACAGCAAAGACGATGTCGCCTATGTCCTGGAGCTTAAGGCAGATAAGAGCGCAGACTTCATCATCAGCGCCTGGGGCTGCCGCTGGCAGGGCACATATACCTACGACGGACAGCTGGTTAAACTCACCTGGAACAAGTACTTAGCTCGTCCCAACGCTATGAATTACATAGAGGCGTATGGTGACTACCCCACCCTTCCCAAGAATCTTTACGAACATTGGACGGAAGCCAGTACATCCGAAGACGCCAACCAGTATGGCGCTGTCATCGAGATCAAGTTCACCTACTCCGGTGACACCGGCGAGATCGATATGTTCAACAAACCTTGCCACGCCGAGAGACAGAAATAATTGGTTCATCTCGCGCAAATGATAAAGGACGGTCTGATTGATCGTCCTTTTCGTGTTTTAATAAGGCAAGGGGGTTGGGGGGAATCCGGTCCCCCATTCAAGGTAGACGGAGTCTCATCGCAGCGCACGATTAATAAGGCAGGGGTGTTTGAGGGGGTACGCCCCCTCAATCGAGGTAGACGGAGTCTCATCGAGCGCACGATTAATAAGGCAGGGGTGTTTGAGGGGGTACGCCCCCTCAATCGAGGTAGACGAAGTCTCATCGCAGCGCACGAAAAAAGGGCGGTCGTTTGACCGCCCTTCGTGCGCGAGATGAGACTCGAACTCACACAGGTTTTACCCCACTAGCTCCTGAAACTAGCGCGTCTACCATTTCGCCACCCGCGCTTTGGGACTGCAAATATAGTAATTTTTTGGAAATCCGTGCGAGATTTCCCTATTTTCCTTCCCCGTGCACATATTCGGGCGTATTTGTACACGGAATACCTTATTTAGGCCAATCGGTGCACATTTTCCCGTCTATTTGTGCACGAGGGGTCGATATCGCGATGGTCGGTGCCCGTTTTCGGGCGATTTTGTTCACGAATGGGCGAAAATTGGTGGTTCGGTGCCCAAAACAAGGCGATTTCGGACACGGGCGCGAGATTATCTCTGGTTAAAGGTAGTAGATTACGCCGATACGGAAGGCCCGAATCGTTTTACTGGTCTCACCGGTTTTGAAAACATTGCGGATGCTCTCCAGCTCCATGAAAAAGCCCCATTTGTCACTTAATTTCTCATCAAAGCCGAGGCGGAAACTTCCCGCAGGAGAAGAAAGCTTATCTTGTGGGATATCGCCGTCACCGGAATCATCCACGCTTTTGCTCTTGAGACCAGTTTTATAGCGATCCCAATTGTAATTGCCACCAAGGGGAATATTAAAACCAAAGCCGAAAAACAAACCGTTCAACCAACTTGATGGGTTATTCCTATCCTGATATTTGACCATGATTGGGATACCTAAATAGTTGATATGATAATAGTATATTTCGTAGAAATCAGATGAACTGCTGCTCAGACCACTGAAGACGGTCTTGACGCCGTATCCGGTAGACTTGAATTCGAGACCGGTCTGAATGCTGATGGGATTAGCGGAAGCGATGTTAATATCTGTATACACTCCCATGCGAGTATCCAGAACACCATAAATCATATCATCGTAATGAGCCCAGCCGAGGGAACCCTTCGCGAGGAGGTCTACAGTGGTTTTTAATGAGCCCTCCTCCTGGGCGAAGCTGTTAGGGGCAGACATCAAAAAGACAAGAGAGAGGAGGATGAATAGTTTGTTTGTTTTCATGGTGTAACTTTTTTCAAATATATCCCCACCCTCCGATATTTCCAAATAATTCTTATACTACTGACTACGGTTTGGTTCCATGTTTGAGCTTTTTTGCCGGAAATACGAGATTCGATTGGACTAGCGTTCTCATTCTCGAGAGAGCGTGTCATTTCCCGAATAATTCGGCTATGATGGATGGATCGAGGCGCAGCATCCGTTGCATTTGTCCGGCTGTTGCGTTGTAATCTTGCTTCATACGCTTTGCCAACTCGATTTTTAAGTTATTAGGGAGCATCGTCGGACGCCTTTCGCGGTATTCTTTATTTGACAGGTAAGACAGGGTACCTATCATCTCCTCATCAGAAAGAAACACGGTGTCCCCTAATCTCCTTGCGATCTCTGAATATGCTTCCGCATTTTTTGATATTGCGGAAAAGTATTGATGAGCATCACGAAACATACTTTCTCCGAGTTTATACGCGCAGAAACTCCGGGGAAGTATCATCCCGTTTAATACCTCGTACTGCTGAGGCAACTCAATTACGCGTCCTTGACATATCTCACGTTGTTCGCGTCTAGTCAGCGAATTATAAGGCTGTCCGCTGATAGTTGTGCAAATCGGGTTGTAATACAAATATCCGCTACCCCATGGATAGGTGAAGGGAGTGTAATTGTCACTAGCAATGTAGGCATTTCGGTTAGTATACGGGATCTCAGCACGCATCATTTCCAGCGAATCAATCGGGATTAGCTCGCAGGTGAAACCGGAGAGATCCTTAAACCTCCCCGAGTGAGAATAGTAGCGTTTGAGTTTATCTTTAAAGTAGCGGAAAAATTCCTTACAAGCTGTTTCCTGTCCCGATAGGATGACGTGAATGTGGTTGCTCATTACTTCGAACGCAATGATAGTCACGCCAGTGATTGCCGCGGCAATTGCAAGCAGAGTGACGAAGAACTTATAGTCTACATCACTCTCACATAGTATTTCAGTCTGTTGACCCGGAGTGCATAGGTGCCAGAATGGGCCATTCATCACAAATGTGGCTTCGCACTGTCTTTCTTTTTGATTATATGTTAATCTGTCCATAATTCATTCGATATTGGTGCCCGTTTTCGGGCGATTTTGTTCACGGATGGGCGAAAATTGGTGGTTCGGTGCCCAAAACAGGGCAATTTTGTGCACGGGTGGGCGAAAAGACGAGAGCCCGTGCACAAAAAGAGCCGAAAACGGGCACCGAGACCGTTCAAAATACGAACGTGAGGGCGAGGACGAGGGCGTCGGGGCGGAGGAAGTACTTCGCGCCGCGCTCGCGGATGCGGCCGCAGGTCTCGCAGGCGTAGACCGAGTAGGTCTCGTAGCCGCCCCAGAAACCGAGACCGAAGTCGAGGTTGAGATGGCGGCCGAGCATGCGGGAATAGCCTGCGGTCAGCGATCCGCCCACGCGGTCGCCTTCGGAGGATGTGGACGAGAGCACACTGTATTCCTGATATCGCGCCTTGCCGGAAAGCCATAGCCCGGAATACACATACCACGGCCACCATCTCGCGCCCACTCCCAGCGACCGCTGGCGGGAGTCTTCCGAATAGGGGTTATATCTCACATCCGCATCTGCGCTCCAGTGCCGTGAAAAACCCACCGAAGTCTCCACATCGATAGTCCCTCCCTGCGCCAGTTCAGCCACATTGGCGCGCAGGGCGAATTTGGGCTCGAACTCCTGAGCCCGGGCGCCAAGGCTGACAATCAGCCCCAGCGCCAAAGCAAACAATCTTTTCATATCTCTACAAGTATTTGTTAAACGCCTCGTTGATCATGCTCTTGCTCTCCGGATACAGGCTCAGAAGGCGAGATTTCAAAGCATCCACCGAATGTACGTCGGATGTCAGAGCGACGAAAAGTTTGAAGCGGTTCATTCCGCGCTCGTCCAGATACATCAGGATCTGAGGCGAG
Organism: Bacteroidales bacterium; assembly: GCA_017615435.1. The sequence continues at coordinate 87 of JAGAAF010000038.1, read as the reverse complement.
AACCAGAACTTGTCGCCGTAGAATTTGTCGGTCGCGCCATAGCGCTCGCGATAGAGCACGTTCTCCACATAATAGGCCCACATCTCG
>JAGAAF010000005.1 GCA_017615435.1 Bacteroidales bacterium | reverse complement strand
TGTTTGGACGGCGGTTCGAGTCCGCCCATCTCCACAAAAGGGTGACCGTGCGGTCACCCTTTTGCGTCGACGGGCGGACTGTGGAGCGTACCCCTCAGACCCCCTGCCATTATTAATCGTTCGTAATTCGTACACCAGAGACCCTTCTCGTGTACCAAATGCCATTATTTAACCATTTTGTACATCAGAAGGCCTTCTTATGTACCAAATCTTTAAGTATATTTGTAAGACTAGAACCACGTATATGAAAAAGAAAGGGATAATTGCGGTGATTGCGGCGCTGGCGATGAGCATTCCGGCGCTGGCTGTGTTTAACGAGAAGGATCTGGGGCAGACTATCTCGGTGCTGAGATTCGAGCTTAAGTCCGAATACGATAAACTCAACACAAGGGAAGAAAGGCTGAACTCCAGGAACGACGGCAGGCGCCGTCAGATGATAGACCTGATGAAGAAGTGCAACGAACTCTCGCTGATGCTTTATTCGCAGAATCAGGACTTCACCTTCGATCATACCTACGCCCTTGGCGAAGTAACCAAGCAATACGAGTCGTTCAGCAAGACCCGTCTCCCTTTCGACGATATGGTGGTCAAGCTCGATCTTGAGATAGACAGGCACGAGCGCCTTATCGAATCGCTGCGGCGCCTGCCGCCGGCACTGGAGGAGATCGACGAGGTCCCGGACAGCATAGTCCGGGAGATAGGCGGTCCCAGCTTCCAGACCAGGCGGATGCCGCGCCGCCAGCCTCAGGGCTACCAGATGCCGCAGATGGACTCTGCACGCCGCGCCGAATTTGAGAAGGAACGCCGTACCTTCGTTCTTGATTCCCTCGGCCAGGTGGACCGTGATTCCTGCATCTACTATGCCCTTGGAATGCTCAAGATGTACAAGGCCCAGCGCGAGAAGGTAGTCCGCGACTCCGAGCACTATACCGCGATGAACGAGCGCCTCAAGAGCAGTTATGACTATGCGCAGAACAAGTACAGGCTCATCCAGAAGCGCATCTTCGTGGAGGGCCAGGACGACTATTTCACTGTCCTCAAGAGTTTCCCGTCCTATGCGGGCAGAGCCTGGCAGGATGCGCGGCAGAAGTATTCCGCTACGGGTGAGAAGAGTGAGTGGAGAGGGCCGATAGTGGTGGGATTCATTTTCTTCGTCCTGTTCTATCTGCTTATAGCAGTAGTGCTTAGCAACCTTTTGGTCAGGATTACTATGAGCAAGGTGAAGTACTTCCAGACAGAAGACTTCCGCCAGCGCCGCCACATTATGATCGTTCTAATCGGCGCTTTCATCTTTGCAATCTCGGTGATGATAGCCAGACTGTGCGTGAACCAGAACTTCATAGTGGAGGCCTCGATGCCTCTTCTGATTTTCGCGTGGCTGCTTATCGCCATACTCGCGTCGCTTCTTATCAGGCTTGACCCGGATGCGCTCAAGAGCAGTCTTAAGCTTTACACTCCGGTTGTCATTATGGGCCTTATAGTGATCAGCTTCCGCATAATCTTCATCCCCAACAGGCTGCTTAACCTGATTTATCCGCCAGTGCTGCTCGGTTTCGCAATCTGGCAGCTGGTGATATGCGTCAAGGCGGCAGATAAGGTCAGAAGAAGCGATAAGGTGTATGCCTGGATTTCTTTTGTCGTGATGCTCGCCGCGACAATCCTGTCGTGGTGCGGTTTTGTGCTTATGGCCGTGCAGATTTTCATCTGGTGGCTGTTCCAGCTCGCTGCGATAGGCACCATTACGGCAGTCTACGACCTGCTGGACCTTTACGAGGAAAGGTTCCTCTTCAGCAAGTTCGAGAGCACTGAAAAGCGCGATGGCGAGCATATCGCCCTCACGTGGCTCTTCGATTTCGTGGAGATGGCCGTGGTACCGGTGGCCGCCATTCTGTCCATTCTCTTCAGCATCTGGCTCGCGGCCGGCATCTTTGACCTGACCTCTATCTGCAAGACCATTTTCTACCATCCGTTCTTCAACCTGAGCGATACGAAGGGCAATCCTATTCTGCATCTGTCGCTATTCAAACTGGTGGTGGTCAGCGCCTCGTTCTTCCTGTTCCGCTATGCATCATATGTGGGCAAAGCGGTGTACAAGATGCGCAAATATGAGAGCGTGAAGAGCAAGAGCGGAAAGACTATGATCCTGGACAACGAAGTGAATCTCACTCTTGCGAACAATATCATTGCTTTCATAGTCTGGGGCATTTACGTAATTTTCGCGATAGCACTTCTGAAGATTCCTCTCGGAGCGCTTTCGATTGTGGCAGCTGGATTGGCAACCGGTATCGGTTTGGCCTTGAAGGACGTCCTGAACAACTTCATCTACGGCATCCAGCTTATGTCCGGGCGCCTGCGCGTGGGTGATTATATCGAGTGCGACGGAATCAGGGGCAAGGTGGAAAGCATCTCTTACCAGACAACAACTATACAGACTCTGGATGGCGCTCTGATGGCGTTCACCAACAGCACCCTGTTCAACGAGAATTTCAAGAATCTCACTAAGAATAACTCATACGAGCTGGTAGTAATTCCTGTGGGGGTGGCGTACGGCTCGGATGTGAACGAAGTCCGCGAAAAACTTTCCAACGCTCTAAAGTCACTTTATCGGAAAGATTCTTACGGAAGGGAAGTAGTAGATAAAAAGAGAGGGATAACAGTGGCTTTCAACGATTTCGGAGACAGCAGCGTGGATCTCGTGGTGAAACAGTATGTGCTTGTGGAAGAGAGGATCCCGTACATTGCCGCGGCGAAGGAGCTCATTTATAATACCCTCAATGAAAACGGAATTGTTATTCCTTTCCCTCAGCGAGATGTATATATTAAAGAGAACGTTAAATAAATAACTTTAAACTATGATGCTTTACATTATTATCGCGGCCGTTGCCGCCGCGCTCGTGGCGTGGGCGCTCACACATTTTATCGCCAAGGCCAACTATACCAAAGAAATCGCCCGTCTTGAGGGAGAACTCAATTCGGAGAAGACGCTGCGCGAACACGAAGCGCAGGTCTACGACAAGACCCTCTCAGACCTGAAGGAGAACCAGAAGGCCGTCATCGAAGCCACCAAGAATGAACTGGCCCTCGAGAACGAGAAGCGGATGAAAGCCCGCGAGGAGTCCATCAAAAAAGAAGCAGCCGAGACCATCAAGAACATCACTGACGGTCTGGACAAGAACATAAAAGAGATGAAGGAGTCTTTCGACGCGCAGAAAAAGGCGCACGCGGAAGACAGCGCCAGCATCAAGACCAAGTTCGAAGAGACTGTCACCAATCTTCAGAAGCAGACTGAGTCTATCGGCAATCAGGCCGACGACCTCGCCAAAGCTCTCAAGGGCCAGAACAAGATGCAGGGTATCTTCGGGGAAACCATCCTCGAGAATATCCTCAAGAAGGAGGGCCTGACTCCCGGGCGCGACTACGACGCGGAGTTCTACCTGCGCGACCGCAAGGGCAATATCATCCAGAACGAGGAGACCGGCCGCAAGATGCGCCCGGACTTCGCCCTCCATTTCCCCGACAACACGGATGTCCTTCTGGATTCCAAGGTGTCGCTGACCGCACTCGCGGATTACTACTCCGCCGAGACCGACGAACAGCGTAAGGACGCCAGCAAACGCAATCTGGACTCGATTCTTTCGCATATCGCCGAGCTCACGAGCAAGGAGTATCAGAAGTACGTCGAAGGCCGTACGACCCTCGAGTATGTGATTATGTTCATCCCCAACTACGGCGCGTACCAGCTCGCCAAGATGGAGGATCCGGACATCTTCGCGAAGGCATTCAAGCAGAATGTCCTCATCACCACAGAGGAAACACTCATTCCTTTCCTTCGCCTCATCCGCACGGCCTGGGTCCAGAAAGACCAGCTCGACAATATGGCCGACATAGTCGCCGGAGCACAGAAGATGGTCGACCGCGTGGCCCTGTTCTGCGAGAAAAACGCTGAGGTGGGCAATGCTATCGAGCGCGCTTCCAAACTCTTCGAAGAGAACCAGCAGCGCCTCGTGAGCGGTCGCCAGAGCATAGCCAAGGCGGCTCAGGAGGTCATCGACGCAGGCGTTAAACTCACCCCGGGCAAGGTCCTTCCAGAAGTCACAGAATAATGAAACCTTTTCTCAAACAGGTAGCTCTCCATTACTATCGGCAGGACGGTCTCGGGGAGAAGATCTTCGTCTTCCCGAACCGTCGCTCGATGGCCTTCTTCCGCAAGCATCTGTGCGACTTCGTGAAGGCCGACGGAAAACCTATGCTCGCCCCAAGGCTAACGACGGTCGGTGATTTCATCTGCCAGATGACCGGCGCGTCCACTTCGGACCGCATTTCGCTTCTTCTTGAACTCTACGACACATACTGTTCGCTGAATCCGCAAGCGGAGAAACTGGACGATTTTATCTACTGGGGAGATGTCCTGCTGGCGGATTTCGACGATGTGGACAAGTATCGTGTGGACGCTAAGGGGCTTTTCGCCAACATCGCTGATCTCAAGGCTATGCAGGACGACTACTCTTATGCGGACAAGAAGCAGAAGGATGCAATAGAGAAACTGGTCAGAAACTTCGATAACGTTACTCACAGCGGCAATCCGCGCAGGGACGTAAAGGAAAATTTCCTCCAGATTTGGAACATACTATATCCGCTGTACACCAATTATAAGCAGAATCTTCGCTGGAAAGATATGGCCTATGAGGGTATGATATACCGCGATCTCGCGGAGGTGCTGGATGAAAAACTCGTGGCGGATCTTTTGGAAACTGCTTTTCCCGGAACATCAACCTGCGTTTTCGTGGGCCTCAATGCCCTTAACGAATGCGAGAAGTCGGTGATGAAAAAATTGCAGAACGCAGGCCTGGCCGAGTTCTGCTGGGACTATACGGGCAAATTCATCGAGGAAAACCTGAAATTATTCCCGAATGTCTTCACTCCGGAAGGAGGCGACAGACTTCCTAAGGTACACGTGGTCAAGGTCCCTTCCGCTACGGGTCAGGCCAAGATGTTGCCCGTGCTGATTGATCAGGTACCCGATAAAGAACGGGGACTCGATTTCGCCGTGGTGCTTGCAGACGAAACTATGCTTATGCCCGTGCTCAACAGCTTGCCTAAATGCAAGGAAGGAGTGAATGTGACTATGGGCTATCCGATGGACGCGAGCGAATGGTCTTCGCTTATGAGGGACGTGCTCGAGATGCAGATGCATCTGCGCCCCAAAGGAGGAGAGCATTTCTTCTACCACAAGGATGTAAAGGACATTCTGTCATCGGCAATCCTTCAGGCTCTGCTCGACGAAGAAGAAAAGAAGACGGTAGGCTCAATCGTGTCTGCAGCAAAGTTCTATATCCCTCGGGCGGATTTCGGACAAGGTCAGTTGCTCAGCGCCATCTTCAGACCGGTGGTCACCAAGCCTGGAGAGGCGGATGCCACCCAGATCAGGGCGTTGGCCGATTATCTTCTGGATCTTACTCAAACGATTGCATCGCGTCTGCAGGGGTTGTCTAAGGAGTATGATCTGCAACTGGATTTCGCGAAGCGCTATTATTGCGCGGTGGTGCGTCTGCGCGACCTCGACCGTGCGATGCTTCCCAGGACGTGGGCTCATCTGCTCAACCAGATTCTGGCCGGAGAAAGCGTCCCCTTCGACGGCAATCCGCTTGGGGGCCTGCAGGTAATGGGCCCGCTGGAAACGCGTGCGCTCGATTTTAAGCATATAGTTATCCTCAACGCAAACGAGGGTGTGTTCCCGCGCATCGGCTCGGGCGCTTCCTTCGTGCCCGCCGAAGTGCGTCAGGCCTTCGGTCTGCCCACATATCAGCGTCAGGAAGACGTGTGGGCATACTACTTCTACCGGCTCATCCATCGCGCGGAAAACGTGTGGATGCTTTACGACTCGCGTTCGGACGGCCTTAACACGGGCGAGGAGAGCCGTTATGCGAAGCAACTCCGTTACCTCGGAAAGCATTGGTGCACATTCGAGGAATCCGTCGCCCAGGCTGATGTGTCTCATTCCGAGGACGTGTCGGTCATCCCCAAGACTGCGGAAGATATAGAACGGATAAAGAATCACTTGTTCTCACCCAGTTCTTTCCATACGTATCTGGATTGTCCGGCGAAGTTCTACTACAATGTGGTAATGGGACTGAAGGCTGAAGACGAGGTGAAGGAATCGCTTGACTCCGGCCTTCTCGGCAACATATGCCACGACACCCTTCACGCATTGTACATAGGAGAGGAGGCTATGAACTCCGACGAACCTTTCGACAAGCGTGACAACAAATATGCAGACTTCACCGGCACGGTCACAAAGGAGTATCTTCTGGATTGGCAGAATCGCAAAGACGATATCAAACGCAAGGTCCTTTCGCTTATACGTGCGGAACTTAAGACCGTAGAGGTCACCGGACGTGACCTGGTTACGGCGGATATCATTGTCAATTACGTCCTTCAGGTTATCAAGAGTGATCTTAAGCTGATGGGAAACAGACGTTCGCTTGAGATACTTGGCCTTGAAGCGCATCTGGGACCGGTCGAGATATGCGGACATAAGTTCCACGGCTACATAGACAGAATCGATTCGTTCGAGGACGGGACCGCGAGGGTTGTGGATTACAAAACCGGAAGCGACCGTCAGAACGTGCTGTCCACATCGCTTAAACCCTCAAGCATCTTTAAGGGGGACAATGTGTACGCGAACAAAGCGGCACTGCAGTTCTTCATCTACGACAGGCTGGTGGAGAATAATCCTCGCTGTGCCGGGTTGGCGCTCAGCAACTCGATGTATGCGATGAGCGACTTTTTCGAGGAAGACGTGCGGGTCTGGGAACAGGACGAGGAATTCAACAAGTCCGTCGAAGAGGAACTTCAGAAGACCTTCGACGAGATGGAAAATCCGGAAACGGGATTCAAGAAAGTGGATAAAAACAGCAATTCCTGCAAATTCTGTGATTTCAGGGTAATCTGCGGCAGAGAGTTGAAGAAATGATGACAAAGGAACAAAGAAATGCGCTTCTGAATCCTGTCCGTGAAAACGGCGGAGTGGAAGTAATGAAAGCGTCTGCCGGTTCGGGCAAGACGTATGCCCTTGCACGGGAATACATACGCCTTCTTCTGCAAGACAGGGATAAGGACGAAGACGGGCATCCTTATCGCCATATCCTTGCCGTGACTTTCACGAACAAGGCGACCGGCGAGATGAAGTCCCGTATCATCGACGCTCTGCACACTCTTGCTTATTATACCGAGCATTCCACTTACCTGGACTATCTCAAGGAGAAGTGCGGGATATCCTCCAATGAGGAAATCGCGCGGGAGTGCGAGAAAGCGCTGAAAGCGATTCTGTATGACTACAGCGCATTTTCAGTAAGTACCATAGACAAGTTCTTCCAGAGGGTGCTTCGCGCTTTCGCCAGGGAAGCGGGGCAGTTCGCAGAGTATCAGGTGGAGCTGGACCGTGACCAGCTGGTCTCGGAGACCGTGGACCGCGTGCTGGATTCTTTGTCTGAAGCGGACGGGGATCTTCTCGAGTGGCTGTCCAGCAATTCGGTGGAGAGCATAGCCCAGGGCGATGGTTACAAACTAAGCGATACTCTCGGCACTTTTGCAGATGGATATATGTCCGAGGGATACCGTGAGAAAGCTGAGGCTCTGGGTCTCGACAAGGAAAAAGCATTCTCGGCGGAGAATCTGAAACGCCTCAAGGATATTTGCTCGAAGATTTGCCGCAGCTATGAAACCGGCCTTCGCAGGGAGGCTGAGGCGGCACTTGCACTGGCCAAGGCCGAGAAAAAGCCGGCGAAATATCTGGTCGACAGGCTTAACAGTATAGTGAACGATGGACCTGACGCTGCCAAGGATGTATTCGGAGACACGAAGGAATACTGGGTGAAAGGCATCGAGAGGGGTATAGTCGATAAGGTAAATGCCTATTCCGGAGAGAGATGGGTACAGTACAACACTGCCCGGATTCTGCGCGGACAGATAGCTGTGTTCCGTATGGCGGACGCTTTGGACAGGGAGTTCAACGCGCTGCTCGAGGAAAAGAACGTGCTGGGATTGGACGACACCAACGCCATCCTCAGGGATATTATAGCGGGCTCGGATGCGCCTTTCGTCTACGAAAAGGTGGGCGTACGCTATCGCCATTTCCTCCTGGACGAATTCCAGGACACTTCTTCGACTCAGTGGGATAATTTCAAACCGTTGCTGATGAACAGCATCGGTACCGGCTGCTACAACCTGATAGTGGGTGATGTGAAGCAGAGTATTTACCGCTGGAGGAATGCGAAGTGGGACATTCTTGATTCGCGGGTTCAGGATGAACTGGACAGAACCGTATCAAACCCTCTTGAGACGAACTGGCGCAGTGCGGAAAAGATAGTCAAATTCAACAATGCCTTCTACAAGACCTGGTCGCAAAAACTGGACGCCCAACTTGGTGCGGAGATAGCCGGAAGCGAAGCGGCCGAGGAGGCTGCCTCGAAGTCGATCTCGGACATTTATGCCGACGTGGAGCAGAAGTGGAGCGACAAGATACCGGTTCCCGGAAGCGTGGAGCTGACTTTCTGCGACGGTAATGATCTGTATGACAAGACCATTGAGGCGGTTATCAAGGCTGAGGAGCGTGGCTTTCTGCCGAAAGACATCGCAGTGATAGTCAGAACCAATGCGATAGGGCAGGAAGTGGCATCACGCCTGACGGCCATCGGCCGACACGTCATAACTAACGACTCGCTAAGGATTTGCAGCGGAAAGACGGTCAGGGCCCTGGTCTCCAGACTTTACAAAATCGACAATCCCGAGGACAAGATCAACACTTTCTATGCGGGAGATTTCAATTATACGCCGACTGATTCCTGCAAGTCGCTGGTAGACCTGTGCGAGCATTTGCTGGCTGAATTCCCGGCCAAAGAAGTGAACTCTGACACGCTGTACGTGCTGGCTTTTATGGACCTCGTAAGGGACTTTGCCTCGAAGAACGGCAATTCACTTCACGCTTTCCTCGAGTACTGGTCGGAAGACGGTATGAAAAAGAGCATAGCTTCTCCGGACGGGACTGACGCTATCACAGTTATCACCATCCACTCTGTAAAAGGACTGGATTATCCTTGTGTGATACTGCCTCTTCAGAAAAAGGAAAGTTGGATATCTTCATATTCGAAGTTCTGGGAGGCGCCGGACACGGAGGGGTCTCCGTTCGAGGCAGTGGAACCGGCCCTATACAACACGGGACTCAGTTCTTCATCTCTGAACACCCATTTCGCCGGTAATTATATGCGCGAGTTGCGTATGAGTTATATCGACGAGGTAAACGTGTGGTATGTGGCAACCACAAGAGCGTCCCAGGCTATGCACATAATCGGCATAAAACCGACTAAAGACCAGATCAACCGCTCTCCCGACGCTCCCTGGGTTAAATTCGCAGGTATCACCGGAGCGCTCTATCAGTTCTGCAACGACACTGCATCCGGCTTTGTGAAGGACGGTGATGCCCCTGAAGACGGTAAGTTCTGCGAACATTACCTGTATGGAACTCTTTCCGGCAGGGCGGAGCGCAAAAAGGACGATTGGGAGAAACCGATGCCTCCTGTCACGAAGGTGGAGCTTAAGTTCTATCCAAAGGAGGAAATGCCGAAGGATGATAACCCCTTGAACTTGCGCCTGAAGACCGATTCCGCTGACTTCTTCGACCCGGAAGGGGAGATTAATGTGAAGGACTTGCGCCGTCTTCGCGGAACGGTGCTGCACGGCATACTTGAGACAGTGTGGGGACCGGAGGATTTGGCCGGCTCAGTCAGAAAAGCTGTGGAAGACGGCCTGCTCTCTGCTGAAGAGGCGGTGGATGCGGAGCAGATGCTCAACGAGGCGATAGCTCACATCCTGGAACGTGGCTGGTTCCCCGGCGACAAGTCGAAGTTGCTGAACGAGAGGGATTTGATTCTTCCTTCAGGAGAGTCCAGGCGGCCGGACCGAGTAGTCTTGAAAGACGACGGGTCAGTGGAAATAGTCGACTATAAGTTTGCTGCTGAGAACGATGCGTATGTCGGTCAGGTGCAGGATTACGTCGCTTACTACAAGGCGATGGGCTACAAAGACGTCAGGGGCTATCTCTGGTATGTGGACAGGGACTATATCAGCGAAGTCTAGATGCTGAGGATCTTCGCAGTGAGCTCGACAAGCAGTTCGCCCGGATCGGTGGCCACGCTGCCGTCGCCGCCTTTCCCTAGATAATCATACTCGCAAAGCAGCGAGATAATTTTCATTGCCTTCGGCACAGGGTAATTCCGGACTGCCTGGTCGTACTGGCGGTAGAAGTAGGGATTCACTCCCGCCAGCGCGCGGGCCTTGTCTTCCTGCGAGGGGTAAGCGCCGCGCTGGAGCAGCGCTCCATAGCGAAGGATACGGTTGAATTCGGTATAAAGGGCGCTGACCGCAGCAGGAAGGGCGAAGTGCGCTCCGTTGCCTATATGTGCGGCTATCTTCAGGGCCTTGGGCGCATTGCGAGCGGAGAGTTCCTTGTTCAGTTCGAAGATGGTGAACTGGCGCGAGACGCCCACATTCTTCTCTATGTCTTCCGCGGTGATGCGGGTCGTGCCTTCGGGCAGGGCTTTAAGGAGTTTGTCGGTCTCGAGAACTATGGTCGAGAGGTTGCTGCCGACTGATTCGCCAAGCAGGGCCGCCGCATCGGGGTCTATCTTAAGGCCGCGGGATTCATAGTAAGTTGTAATCCAGGAGGGGATTTCGTAGTCCCTGACAGGTTGGCTATCCACCACTACGCCGACCTTCGTAACCTCCTTGTACAGGGCCTTGCGTTTGTCGGCGGAGGCGCCGTGCATCAGAATCACCAGTACCGTGCTGTCCAGCGGATCCTGACAATACAGGCTGAGTTGCTCGAGGGTCTTCATCAGCTGGGCTTCGCGAACTACCACGAGCACCCTGTCGGACATCATAGGGAACTGACGGGCGGCGGAGATGACCTGTTCGGCCGTGACATCCGCTCCGTAGCATATGGTTTCGTTGAAATCCTTCGAGAATTCGTCGATGCAGTTGTCGATGATGGCCTGGCAGACAAGATCCGGATAATACGCTTCCTCGCCCATCAGAAGATAGACGGGCTTGAACTGACCTGCCTTGATATCGGCAATCAGTTCGCGACACTGAGAAGCTACATTAATTCCAGTCTTTGCCATTTCATACAAATATAATAATTTGTATCTTTACGCGATATAATTATTGGTTAGAATAATGGCAATCATCGAAATCAAGAATGTAACCAAGACTTTCGGGGAGAAGGTGGCGCTGGACAACGTGAGCCTGGACATCCCCGAGGGAGGTATTTTCGGCCTTTTGGGCCCGAACGGGGCAGGTAAGACCACCCTCATTCGTATAATCAACCGTATTACCATCCCCACTTCCGGAGAGGTTTATTTCCAGGGACGCAAGATCACCCAGAGCGATGTGGAGAAGATAGGCTATATGCCAGAGGAGCGCGGCCTTTACCGTAAGATGAAGGTGGGCGACCAGGCGATGTACCTTGCCCAGCTCAAGGGTATGAGCGCAGCCGACGCGCAGCACGAACTCAAGAAGTGGTTCGTCCGCTTCGAGATTCAGGGCTGGTGGGACAAGAAGGTGGAGGAACTCTCGAAGGGTATGGCCCAGAAGCTTCAGTTCATCACCACTGTAGTGCACAAGCCGAAGCTGATGATACTGGACGAGCCGTTCTCCGGCTTCGATCCGGTCAACGCAGACCTCATCCGCAAGGAAATCCTAAGGCTCAAGGACGAAGGCGCTACCATCATCCTCTCCACTCACAATATGGAGAGCGTCGAAGAGCTTTGCGACAATATCGCCCTTATCAACAAGGCGCAGCTTGTCATTACCGGCGGTGTGGATGAAATCCGCCGTAAGTATGGCAACAACAATATCGAGCTGGTTTACACCGACGCAGACGGCCGCCACACCGAAGTTCTGCCGCGCGAGACGGACGGAGCGATGACGCTCGAGACTTATCTCGCAAAGGGAGTCACCATCAACTCTTACAAGGAGCTGATGCCCAGAATGAACGACATATTCATCAAACTTGTAACGGAGGGGAAGTAATATGAAACTGCATACTATAGGAATAGTCATCAGGCGCGAATATCTGAACCGCGTCAAGAAAAAGAGCTTCCTCGTGACCACCTTCGTGGTGCCCATCCTTATGGCGGCGCTCTGCATAGTGCCCGTCGTTCTTATGATGAACAGCAAGGAGAAGACCAAGAAGATTGCGGTGGTGGACGAATCCGGTATCGTTATGCCTTATCTGGAGAGCAACGACGTTCTGAACTATCTGGATCTGAGTGCGGAGCCTTTCGACTCCGTGAAGGCACAAATGTCCGCCCTGGGTTATGACGGCGTGCTTCATATCTCCCCGATCAATGAGGAGAAGAGCGTCAGCGCGGATTTTACTTCCCAGAAGCCGGTCGGAATGAGCACAACGGAAATGATGAACGGGCGCATCAACGCCGCTGTCGAGGCTTACAGGGTAAGCACCTACGGCATCGATGGTCTGGACAGGATAATGAAGGAAATCAAGTCCAATGTCCGCATCAACTCTTACACGAGGGATGAGAGCGGCAAGGAAAAGATAAGCGACGCCAGCGTCAACTCTATCCTAAGTATGGCCCTGGGCATCTTCATCTTCATTTTCATAACCATGTTCGGCGCGATGGTAATGTCCGCCGTCATCGAAGAAAAGTCCAGCCGTGTGGTTGAGGTGCTCATCAGCTCCGTCAAGGCGACCGAGCTTATGTTCGGCAAGATCATAGGTATCGCGCTGGTGGCATTCACCCAGTTCCTTCTGTGGATACTCCTCACCGGAGCGATAGTGGGCGCCGCAATGGGCATTATCCTCCCGAAGATGACCCAGAATGTGGACCCGACCGAGATTATGGCCACGGCGGGCGTGGATCCCAATATGGTGAACCTGCCCTTCGCGACCGGCAATGCCGAGATCGACTCGATTATCGGCACCATCCAGGGACTCAACCTCGGCAGCATTCTGCTCTACTTCGTAGTGTTCTTCATCCTCGGTTATCTGCTCTACGCTTCGCTCTATGCGGCCATAGGCTCTGCCGTGGAGAATGAGGGCGACACCCAGCAGCTGCAGCTGCCCGTGACGATTCCGCTTATGCTGGCCTATTTCATCGCGCTGTACGCGTTCAACGCGCCGGACAGCAGCATAGCGGTATGGGGCTCGATGATCCCGTTCACTTCGCCCATAGTGATGCTCGCCCGCATCCCGTTCGGTGTTCCCGGCTGGCAGATAGCGCTGTCAATAGTGATCCTCGCGCTCACGACCTTCGGCTGCGCGTGGCTGTCGGCAAAGATCTACAAAGTGGGCATCCTTATGTTCGGCAAGAAGTCGACCTTCAAGGACCTCTGGAAATGGCTCAAAATGAAATAATATGAAGAAATTGCTTGTGCTACTTTCAGCCATAGCGCTTCTGAGTTCCTGCGGAAGCGTGGTCTGGTCCTCGTTCGAGTGGAACAAGATTCCTGCGGACGGACATAGGACCGGAGTGACTGCCCCCGGAGCCGACAACCCCGAAGAAGCGCTCGGCGTCAGCAACGGAGAGTTCTATATGACTCCCGGCGGTAAGATAATGGTCGGCGGAATAACCCCCAAGGTGGCGGAGATACTCTACGAAGCCCAGCCTGCGATGGCCGACCTCAAGACGGTCATAGGCCATTCCGCCAGGGGAATGAAGAGCAAGAGGCCCGAAAGTCCGCTGTCCGACTGGACCGTGGACGGGCTGATGCAGGCTGCTGAAGAATACACCGGCATCAAGGCGGATGTGGGAATCACCAATTTCGGCGGCATACGCACTGACATCCCTCAGGGTGAGATACTCAAAGACGACATCGTGTCTATGTTCCCGTTCAAGAACTACCTCACGGTGGTGACCCTCCCCGGCTGGAGACTTCGCGAGATCTTCACCCAGATGGCTCAGGAAAAAGTGCAGGTGGTGGGCGGAGTAAAACTCGTCATAAAGGGTAAACAGCTCGAGAGCGTTCTCGTGGGAGGAGAGCCCCTGGACGACTCGAAGTCTTATAATCTTGCTACCATCGACTTCCTTCTCAATGGGGGTGACGGACTCAATCTCGGCGACAATGCGCTGCAGATTGTGAAAACCGATGTGTTGATTTTCGATATTATGATGGCCAGGGTCCTCAAGCTCGAGTCCGAGGGCAAGACTGTGGATTATCAGACCGACGGACGTGTAACCATTATCAAATAGGAGGGCACAGCGATGAGAAAGAATGTATTTGTTTTGGCTTTAGCGGCGCTCCTCGCCGTTTCCTGCGGTACTACCTCAGCCAGCCTGTCCATCCTGCACGTCAACGACACTCATTCGCACCTTGATGCGACGAGGAACGGCTCACGCAAGGGCCGCGGGGGAGTGATCGAGCGCGCCGCCATCATCGACAGCGTTCGCAATGCCCGTGGAAGCAGCAACGTCGTGCTTCTGCACGCCGGCGATTTCAACCAGGGCACTTCGTACTATACTGTGTTGGGCGGAGCTCTCGAGGTGGACCTCGTCAACGCACTTGGCTATGACGCCATCACCCTTGGCAACCACGAATTCGACAACGGCCTCGCTGACCTCGCGGCCCGCGTTAAGAAGATTAATAGCCCTGTGCTCTGCGCAAACGTGGATTTCAGCGGAACGCCTCTGGACGGATTGGTCAAACCTTACGCGGTCATTTGCAAAGGCGGCCTCAAGATAGGTGTGGTCGGAGCGACTTCAGACCTCTCAAAGATGGTCTCCAGCTCCATTTCTTCTCAGTTGAAGCAGCTCGATGACGCTGAATCCGTCAATTATTGGAGCGAATACCTTCGCGATACCAAACACTGCAATATGGTCATTTTCCTTTCGCATCTGGGATATCAGGAGGATCAGGATATCGTTCCGCATCTGCACGGAGTGGACTTGGTCATAGGCGGTCATTCGCACACTTTCGTGGACGGTTTTGTGTACATCGCCGATGCGGACGGCAAACAGGTGCCGATTATTACCGACGGCTGCTTCGGCTACGATATGGGAGAAATAATAGTTAGATAAATGATAAGGTCGATGACAGGCTACGGCAAGGCCGTGGCGCAGCTTGAAGGAGGAAACCTAACTGTGGAAATCAGGAGCCTTAACGCCAAGAGCGCCGAGGTGAGCCTGAAGACCTCCCTCATCCCCAAGGACAAGGACATCCTCGTACGCCGCAAGGTCGCTGACGCTCTCGTCCGGGGGACCATCGACGTGTTTCTGACCTGGGAACCTACTGCAGCAGTTTCAGCGAGTAAGATCAACACCGATCTGGTCGCGGATTATTGCCGTCAGTTGGAGCCTGTGCTTGGATCATCAACTACTGACCCTGCAGTCCTTGCGTCGATACTTCGTTTCCCGGATGTTTTGGATGCAGGAAAGAAAGACTTGATTACAGATGAGAATTGGCCCGTGGTCGAGGCGGCCCTCGATGAGTGCTTACGCAAAGTGGATGAATACCGCATCCACGAAGGTGAAGCCCTGCACAAGGATATAGTCGGCCGAGTGAAGCTCATTCTGAGCCTCTATGACGAAATCGAGGCTATGGAAGGCGAGAGGATCGAAACGGTCCGAGCCAAGATACTGAAAGCTGCGGACGACCTGAAGATTAGTATGGGCGGTGAACGCTTCGAGCAGGAGATGATCCTGTACCTGGAGAAACTGGACATCAATGAAGAAAAGGTGCGTCTCCGTCAGCATTGCAAGTACTTCCTGGACACGGTGGAAGGCGAGCCTTTTCCCGGCAAGAAACTGGGTTTCATCATACAGGAAATGGGGCGCGAGATCAACACCACCGGCTCAAAAGCATCGCACGCCGGCATCCAGAAGTGCGTCGTCCGCTGCAAGGACGAACTTGAAAAAATACGTGAACAGTCAATGAACATCTTATAGAGTATGGAAGAAGAAAGAAAACTCAATTTCCTTGAGGAAATAATCGAGGAAGATCTCAGAACCGGGAAAGTGGATTCAATCCTGACCCGTTTCCCTCCGGAGCCCAACGGATATCTTCATCTGGGCCACGCCAAGAGCCTTTGCATCAACTTCGGCCTTGCGCAGAAATACGGAGGAAAGACCAACCTCAGGTACGACGACACCAACCCCACCAAGGAAGACACCGAGTATGTGGACGCCATTAAGGAGGACATCAAGTGGCTCGGCTTCCAGTGGGAGAAGGAACTGTATGCCTCCGACTACTTCGACCAACTCTATGAGTGGGCAGAGGATATGATCAAGCGCGGCCTGGCCTATGTGGACGACGAGACTCAGGAGGAGATCTCAGAGCATCGCGGCACCGTGGACAAGCCCGGCATCGAGAGCCCTTACCGCAATCGCAGCGTGGAGGAGAATCTTAGGCTCTTCCGCGAGATGAAGGAAGGCAAGTATGCGGACGGCGAGAAGGTGCTCCGCGCGAAGATCGACATGGCCCACCCGAACATGATGTTCCGCGACCCTCTGATGTACCGCATCAAGCACGCGCATCACCACCGTACGGGCGACAAATGGTGCATCTACCCGATGTATGATTTCACCCACGGCCAGTGCGACTCGATCGAGCATATCACTCACTCAATCTGCACCCTCGAGTTCGACGTCCATCGTCCGCTTTACGACTGGTACATACAGACTCTCGGCATCTATCCTTCGCATCAGTACGAGTTCGCGAGGCTGAACCTGACTTATACGCTTATGAGCAAGCGCAAGCTCCTCGAGCTTGTGCAGAAGGGCTTCGTGTCCGGTTGGGACGACCCTCGTATGCCTACACTTTGCGGCGTAAGGCGCAGGGGTTACACGCCCGAGGCGCTGAAGATGTTCTGTGACAAGATAGGCGTGACGAAGCGCGACCAGCTGATGGACATCCAGCTGCTGGAGTGGTGCGTGCGTCAGGATCTCAACGCCCGCAGCAACCGCTATATGGTGGTTTCCGACGATCCGATTAAGGTGACTCTCACCAACTGGCCGGAAGGCAAGGTGGAGTGGTTCGACTGTCCGCTCAACCCTGCGGAGCCGGAAGGCGCTACCCGTAAGGTTCCTTTCACCGGCGAACTGCTTATCGACAGGGCCGACTTTATGGAGGATGCTCCGAACAAGTTCTTCCGCCTCAAACCGGACGGGGAAGTGCGTCTGAAATACACGTACATCATCAAGTGCAACGAACTTGTCAAGGACGCTTCCGGCAAGGTCGTGGAGCTGAAATGCACCTACGATCCTGCGACCCGTCCCGGCGGCGGCGAGTGGCGCTCCGTAAAGGGCACTATCCACTGGGTCTCGACGGCCTATATGAAGGAGATCGAGCTCCGTCAGTACGACCGTCTCTTCACCCTGGCCGATATGAGTCAGGTACCTGAGGACAAGGACTACAAAGATTTCCTTAACCCGGACAGCCTTGTGGTCGAAAAAGGCTATGCTGAGCCTGCCCTTCTCGAGGACAAGTCCGGCATCGCCGTCCAGTTCGAGCGCGTCGGCTACTACATCGCCGACAAGGACTCCACCCCCGATCACCCTGTCTATAACAAGACCGTCGCCCTGAAGGACTCCTATAAACCTGAATAACCATCGTTGTAAAGCTTTAACTTACTGATAGTCAAGATCTTCGGGTCTTGACTTTTTTGTTTGTTGAAGGTATCTTTGTGGAAATGAATAAATATGGAAAGCATAACAAATACAGAATCAAGTGGAGAAATAGTTATATACATAACTCCTGATGGAACGACTAGTCTCGATGTTAGATTTGAAAAAGACTCTGTTTGGCTTACTCAAGATCAGTTGACGGAACTCTTTCAAAGAGACAAGTCTGTTATATCCAGACATATAAGAGACATTTTTATTGAAGGAGAACTTGACCCTAAAGTGGTTGTTGCAAAAAATGCAATAACCACCAGGCATGGCGCAATCGCGGATAAAACCCAAACGCATGAGAAGTTGTTTTATAACCTGGATGTCATTATATCCGTTGGATATCGGGTGAAATCGAAACGTGGAACCCAATTTCGTATCTGGGCCAATTCCGTCCTCAAAGAATACCTGATAAAAGGATATGCCATTAATCCTCGCTTGGAGCAACTAGAAAGAAGGGTGGCGAAGACTGAAGAGAAGATAGATTTCTTTGTTAAAACGTCACTACCTCCAGTTGAAGGCATTTTCTTCGACGGTCAAATCTATGACGCCTATGAGTTCATATGCAATCTTATCAAAAGTGCGAAGACGCGTATCGTCCTTATCGACAACTATGTGGATGACACGGTCTTGACTATGCTGGATAAACGAGAAACAGAAGTTTCAGCAACTATCTACACACAAAAGATATCACCACAATTCAAACTTGATAACGCCAAACACAACGCCCAGTATCCGGCCATTGACGTGAAAGAGTTCAAGAAATCTCACGACCGTTTCCTGATTCTGGACAATCAAGTGTATCTAATTGGAGCGTCACTGAAAGATCTCGGCAAGAAATGGTTTGCGGTATCCTTGATGTCGGAGACAGATCCCGATTTGCTTCTCTCTAGGATGTAAATGATGATGATCGAGCGAGGGCCGAATAATCGTCATGCCCAGCCCCGGTTGGCCCGGCCCCGTGCATACCTCCCCTCATTTCTGGGGAGGTATGTGCGTTTTAGGCCGTTTTCGCACATACCTTCGGTCACTTCGCCGAAGGTATGCACGCCCTGTCGGCGCTTGCGCCCGAGCGACTGATGCCGACTTCTCTTCGCTCTAGCGGGAGAGGGAAAAATGGACGTTTGCGCGGAAGGTCCCCTTGGAGGCCTTCCGCAAAACCCTCAGGGCACGAGTTTATGCGAGTGCCCGGTTTAAAAAGGGGCGAGGCCTGGTTTTGCCGAGCCCCGACACCAGGAAATAGTACATCAAAGCCAAGTCAGCAAGCTCCAATCGCGCGAGCTGAGCCGCCCCGACGAGCTCGGCGCTGCGCGATCCTTGGTTATTTGTGCTTGGGAAACACATGGTTTTGGACTTGGTCCGAAACAATACAGGAACCCTTCCGGATTCCTGCAGCGAAATGCGACCTTAAAACCAATTTAGAGTAATTCCGTCAGTATTCCTAAACGTAGCGCCTCCTCGGCTGTCATGAACCAGTCTTTCTTCTTCTGAAGGACCTCGTTTAGTTGATCCTCCGTCACCTTCGTCTTGGATTTGATGATGCTGAAGAGGATCTCATTGATGCGGGAAGCTTCCGCCACGGTGTCCTCCATCTCCCGGAGTGTACCGAAGGAGATTCCTGATACCTGGTGAATCATAAAGGTTGTATTCCGGTAGGCCTTGCGCACTTTGGCGCCCAGGGCAACGATGATGCCCATAGACATTATCTTGCCGGTGCAGATGACCTCAACAGGAGTGCTTGACGATTCAAGTACATCGTGAAGCGCCAGGCCATCATAGCAGGCTCCGCCATAGGTAGAGAGGAAAAACTCTATAGGCGTAAGTTTGGCCGGTGATGGATCTTGGCCGTTCTCTATGGCCCATTGACGGCACTGTTTCAGATAGTCCTGGTCGGAGATGTTGATTTTGACGATTTCTTTGATGGCGCTTTCTACATTTGCGCTTTTGAATTCTCCGAAGAATGTGAGCACTTTGTCCTTTGGCTCAAGTTGCTTTATTTCCATAATCTTGTCTTTTTCTGGTGGCAAAGGTAATCGGGGCATCGGCAAGATTCCGGCAAATGTACTTTTTCTGTATTCTGCCATTTTTTTGCCGAAGATATTGCTACCTTTGTGTTCAGTTATGGCAAAGAATTACTTCAAATCTTACATCTGGCTGCTGGAGACACTCCAGAGCCGCGGGCCGCTTACACTGGCCCAAATCAGGCAGTTATGGCGGCGTAGTTCCGTTAATGAACTCGGAAGCGACCTTCCTGCGCGTACGTTCGCGAATCATATAGAAGCAATCTCCGACATCTTTGGTATTGAGATTGTCTGCGACCGTAGGGACAACACCTACAGCATCGTCAACGAAGAAGACATGGATGGAACCGGTATCCGTTCCTGGATGCTGGACGCACTCAGCCTCAACTCCCTCCTCAACGAGAGCGCAGGGATGAAGGACAGGATTTTCTTCGAGAACGTTCCCTCCAGCCACCAGTTCCTCACTACTGTCATCCAGGCTATCCGGGATAACAGGAAACTGAAGGTGCGTTATCAGGGTTATCGGATGGATGAAGAACGAACCTTTGAGCTCGAACCGTACTTCATCCGCGAGTTCAAGCGCCGCTGGTACCTGTACGGCCACAAGGACTATGACAAGGACTTCAAGCCCCACATGTACGCCCTTGATAGAATGCTTGAGGTAGAAGTCCTTCCCGACACCTTCAAGCTACCAGATGGTCTGGATGCCAAAGCCTGGTTCCAATCCCTGTACGGCGTTCGCAAATATGACGACATGAAGCCCCAGCAGGTGCTCCTAAAGGTCTACGGCAAGCAGGTTCGCTACTTCCGCTCCCTGCCGCTTCATAGCAGCCAGGAAGAAATCGAGACTCACAAAGGCTACAGCATCTTCGCCTTTAACCTCGCCCCGGACTATGACTTCAAGCAGGACATCTTATCGTTTGGGGATACCGTTGAGGTTCTAGAGCCAGCCGGATTGAGGAATAAAATAATAACCATTATCGAGTCAATGAATAAAAACTATAAACAATAATGTATTACGTTAATTATCCGACAGGGGAGTATGATACAGTATTGGATGTTCTCTCCCACTCTCACACTAATTCAATTAAAATTTCTTCCATTCCTCTTGCTGATTTCTGGCATCCTAACAGGAATTTAAAACATAAGGAAATAATAAGTAAGAAAATAAATACAAATCTTATTGATGCCAATTATTGTTTTGAGTATCCAACTCCCGCATATCAGGAAGGCAATTCTGGAAAGACACTTCCATATTCTAAGTCGTCAATGACGGATTTGATGATCCTTCTTCCTGAGACGCAGATTACGATAGAGGCAAAGTATACTGAGTATGTAAGAGATAAAGCATATAAGCCGTTACTCAAGGAATGGTGTAATAATCAAGATCATAAAAAGAAGATAATTGATTGTTGGCTGAGGTATATTTCCTCTTATGTATATGAAATCCAAACTTCAGATGAACTGCTTAATGTCGAATCGCTGCCATATCAGTTCCTTCATAGAACCGCATCTGCTTGCTTTGCTCGCAATGGGGCGAAACCAATATTGGTTTATCAGTTGTTTTATGACGAGGAGAACGTGGATCAACTAAATAAGTTTGAGGAATTACTGAGATCATCTGCTCAAACCCTTAAATTAAATTTGGACAAACTGCCATTTTATATAATCAAACAAGAGGTGGCCAAAATAAAGATGAAGAACGGTAAGGAGAATAGTTTCGCGTTTGATAGAATGAAAATAGAACCTGTATATGTATTCGATGCTATGCCAACAATTATTCGCGTGAAATAATTATTCTTATGCCTATTTTTTGCCGAAGGTCTAGTTATTTTTGCCGAAAAAAGCTAGATATGGCAGAAATAATCAATCAGATCCCCGGTTACGAAAAAGGTCGTGTTCAGCATATCAACGCCACTGACGAAGTGAGCGAATCCTTCATCGTCGCCCAGATGGCGGACGACCTCCGCAAGAAGTGGAACACCTCCGTCATCTGCATCTCCCTGGACGGCCACAAAGAGGCCATCGAAACCTTGATCCCTCAGGAAAAGGCGGTCGGTAATGTCTATGTCCTGGACCAGAAGAACCCAGAGTTCGAAGTGGTCTTCCGCAAGGCCACCGGAATCATCAACCGCCGCTTTGTCCGCGCCCTCATCATAAGCGGCGCCGAAAGGCTCACCACCAGAACCTTCAAAGACAAGCCAGAGCAGGGCCGGGAGTGGATCGACAATCGTCTAATCGGCCTCTCGAGAGGCATTGGCCTCCCCATAATCCTCGTGGAAGTCCACGAAGAATCACCAGGACTTCAGCCTTAAATGTCGCTAATTCGTGCTTCTTGACTTTGATAGACATTAGTGTCATTATTTATCAAACACTTTTACAGCAGGAACAGTCCTCATCGTGCCATCTTTGGTTTTATACCTGTATGTGCCCACCTGCCTTACGCACTTCTTCTTGGGTACATCAACTTGTAGCCAATCATACAAACTAGCATTTGTATTATTAGGGATAAGTAGAACTACGTTCGTTACTGCGCCAAGGAGATCGTACTCATTGTTCATATAAGAGGCGAGGGCATAGCCATTAGGCTGAGTCTGTATGATGGTAAAACTCTTGATTGGCATAACCTTGCCGGGTTTGTCAAACATTTTGAGTTCCTCATCGCCAAGCCCAAGTTTATTGGCAACAAAAGCGGCTCCTATAGTAAGAGCGATGCCAAGGAGAACTCCCAAAAAGAATACTAATCCCTTCTTCATAACTCGATTTCGTTTCCCAGTCTATTAGTACATCAACAATAATAGAATCTCGAATAAATAACTAGTCTAAGGTGTTATTATTGCCTAGAATTGAAGTTCAATCCTTTTCCCTTGTGTTGACTTGTGCAGAAGAATGAAACAATTCGCTAAAAACTGATTGTCAGTTATCTCATATGAGGCTAGTTGACGAATATTGTCTTTAGGGGAAATGATTATCAAAGAATGCCAATCACCCAAATCATATTTATCTGTAAAGTCTTTTGTCTTATAGGCGATACCCAGGCCAATGTAATTGGGACCATTCATTTCCAATGCATCTGCCAATCTATAGAAATTGGGAATCAACTTATCAGAGCAAATGCCCTTTGCCAATTCTCTCTCTGAGGTCCGATTTTCATTGAATACAGATGCCGTTGAAAAAACTGTATACATAACACTCTGAGCCGGAATAAGTAATAATGATAGGGCCAAGGCATTCTGGGTTAGAATACTCGAATTTAATACAGTCGAGAACGCTACGGGTGAAATCTGCAAACTCACCTTTACCTACGGATGCGACAAGAGTACTATCCATATTGTAAATATAATCACCACCATTTAATGAGATATTAACACCAAGCGAGAATAATGATGTAGACAAGGTGGCCGCAGCTTTAGTGTCAATTATGGGTGTTTTTTGTTGCGCCTGAGCAAAATTACTACAACTTCCAAACACCAAATAGAAAAGAAGCGAAAGGATTAGTTCCGTAGTCTTTTGATTTTTCATATGGTTGGCTATTAAATAACGGATATCAATACTACTTATGCAAATGTAAAAAAATAAATTATGAGGTCAAACTACAAGAAAAATGGAACAGAGATGAAGCACGGAAAAGTGTCCACTTTGTCCACGGCGTCTGCGACATTTCCTGTGGACGGGTAGGTAGACAAGCGATGAGGTGTTTGCCATTCGGGGACGGAAGAGCCGATGAGAGTCAAGATCCCCGATCAGGTCGGGGATGACTAGGTCGGGGATGACGAAAAGAAAAAGATGCCCGATCGGGGTCGGGCATGACGGGAAGGGGAGAAAAGATGCCCGGCTACCGGGCATCTTTTTTAGATATACATATTCACTATCGCTTCGTAGAGTTCCTGCTGGCCGGAGGTCTGGCGGGGCTCGCCGTTTTTACGGGCGTAGTCGGCGGCCTGCTCGAGGGTGAGCTTGCCGTCCTCGAAGTCTTTGCCTATGCCCGCGTCGTAGGAGGCGTAGCGCTCCTTGAGCATAGCGGGGATCGGTGATTTCTCGAGGATGTCGGCTGCAACGAGCAGGGCGCGTGCCATAGCGTCCATACCTGCCACGTGGGCGATGAGGATATCCTGCAGGTCCGTACTGTTGCGGCGGGTCTTGGCGTCGAAGTTGGTGCCGCCCACGAGGCCGCCGTTGCGGATGATCACGAGCATAGCCTGAACGAGCTCATAGATGTCGATAGGGAACTGGTCCGTGTCCCAGCCGTTCTGGTAGTCGCCGCGGTTCGCGTCGATCGAGCCGAGAAGGCCGGCGTCGGAAGCGCACTGGAGCTCGTGCTCGAAGGTGTGGCCGGCGAGGGTGGCGTGGTTCACTTCGATATTGACCTTGAAGTCCTTGTCCAGGCCGTGGGCGCGCAGGAATCCGATGACGGTCTCCGTGTCGGCGTCGTACTGGTGCTTGGTGGGCTCCATAGGCTTGGGCTCGATGAGGAAGGTGCCCTTGAATCCCTTGCCGCGGGCGTAGTCGCGGGCCATCCTGAGCATCGTAGCCATATGCTCCTTCTCCCTCTTCATATCGGTGTTAAGCAGGCTCATATAGCCTTCGCGGCCGCCCCAGAACACATAGCACTCGCCGCCGAGTTCGATGGTGGCGTCGATGGCGTTCTTGATCTGAAGCATAGCGCGTGCTGCGGCGTCGAAATCCGGGTTGGTGCTGGCGCCGTTCATATAGCGTTTGTGTGAGAAGACATTGGCCGTGCCCCAGAGGAGTTTGATGCCGGTCTCGGCCTGCTTCTGCTTGAGATAGGCGACTATGGCCTTGAGGTTGGCCTCATACTCTGCGGGATCGTCGGACGGGTCGATTATGTCCACATCGTGGAAGCAGTAGTAACCGATGCCCAGTTTCTGCATAATCTCGAAGCCGGCGTCGGCTTTCTTCTTCGCCCTTTCGAGCGCGGTCGCTCCTTCGTTCCAGGGGAAGCTCTTCGTACCTCCGCCGAACTGGTCGGCGCCCTCTGCGCAGAGAGTATGCCACCAGGCCATAGCGAACTTGAGCCAGTCTTTCATTTTTTTGCCGGCGACCACCTTCTCGGGTTCATAATAACGGAAGGCGAGGGGATTGCGGCTTTCTTTGCCTTCGAAGCGGACGGGGCCGACTTCGGGGAAGTATTCTTTAAGTGCCATAATTATTGTGTTAATATTGATTCAAGATTTGCTTTCCAGCGGGCGTATGCCTCGTCCAAAGCCTGTTTCCAGCTGGCATTAGGCTCGGTTCTGCCGACAACTGCGAGGGTTGAGAACGCCTCCTCCGGAGTTTTGTAGTATCCTGCTCCGAGAGCGGCTCCGCGCGCGGCGCCCAGCGAACCGTCCGTGTCCAGCAGTTCGATCGTGCTGCCGCAGACGGTCGCGAGAGTGTCGCGGAAGAGCGGACTGAGGAAGAGGTTCGCCTTGCCCGCGCGTATCACTGCCGGGTTGAGGCCGAGGCCGCGCATAACGTCGATTCCATAGAGGAATGAGAACGCGATACCTTCCTGGGATGCTCTAAGAATATGTGCACGGGAATGGCGCACGAGATCCACGCCGCCAAGGGCCGCGCCTATGCTCCGGCCTTCGAGCACCCTTTCGGCTCCGTTGCCGAAAGGCAGTATCGTCAGGCCGTCGCTCCCGGCGGGGGCCGTCGCGGCGAGTTCGTTCATCTGCGGGTATGAAAGTTCCGGACAGATATTGCGGTGGATCCAGGAATTCAGGATTCCGGTGCCGTTGATGCACAGAAGCACTCCGAGTCGCGGAGCTTCCGCGCTATGATTAACATGAAGGAAAGTATTGACCCTCGAGAAGGGATCGGCCTTGGGTACATCCGTGACTCCGTAGACCACACCGCTGGTGCCGCCCGTGGCCGCGATCTCGCCCGGACGCAGGACGTTCAGGGAGAAAGCGTTGTTAGGCTGGTCGCCTGCGCGGTAGGAGATAGGAGTGCCTTCGGGTATTCCCAGAAGGGCCTGGATATCGGCATTGGTGTAGGCTTGAACGCCTATCGACGGCACTGTCTCGGGGATCAACGAGGTGCTGAATCCATAGTAATCCGCCACGAAATCCGCCCTGCGGCCTTCCTTGAAGTCCCAGAGCGTCTGCTCCGAAAGACCGGTCTCCGTGGTCGCGAAATGACCGGAAAGCTTGTATGCGATATAGTCGCCGGGTAGCATAAACCTGGCGATCTTCTCAAAGACTGAAGGCTCGTGCTCCTTGACCCAGGCGAGTTTGCTCGCAGTGAAGTTGCCGGGGGAGCCCAGAAGATGCTCCAGGCACTTTGCCGGGCCTATTTCCGCGAACGCACGAGCACCGAGTTCCACGGCGCGCGAATCGCACCAGATGATGGAGTCGCGTACGGGCCTGCCTTTAGCGTCTACGGCCACAAGTCCGTGCATCTGATAGGTAATGCCTATGCACTTCACGTCGAACATTGAGTAGCCAAGAGCTGCAATCTCCGCGATGCCTTGCTGGATGAAGATCCACCACATATCGGGGGACTGCTCGGCCCAGCCCTTTCGGACGGCCGTAATCGGCGCTTCTTTCTTGGGGTTGGTGGCTGCGGCGACGCACTTTCCGGACTGGATGTCCAGGAGCGAAACCTTTACGGATGAAGATCCTATGTCTATTCCTAAAGAGTACATTATTTCCTGTTTTTCCAGAGGGCGGTCATATCCTCGAGGGTCTTGCCCTTCGTCTCAGGGACAAGTTTCCACACGAAGAATGCGGCGATAAGGCACATCGCGCAGTAGAGACCGTAGGTGAACGCCGGACTCCAGGTGTAGAGCGGCACGAAGGTGGAACTCACGATAAAGTTTGAAATCCACTGGAATGCCACGGCGATTGCGACTGCGGCGCCGCGTATGGTGTTGGGGAAGATCTCAGAAATGAGCACCCAGCAGATGGGACCCCAGCTGAACATAAACGAAGCGGAGTAGACCATAACGCTGACCACGCCGACAATACCGGGCAGACCGGGCACAGCGTCCGCGAGGGCCACTCCAAGGGCTCCCAGGGCCATTCCAAGTGAACCGGTGATGAGCAGAGGCTTGCGTCCGAGCTTCTCCACCGTGAAGATCGCGACCAGCGTGAAGGTTATGTTCACCACACCCATCAGCACGGTCTGCGTCATCGGGTTGCCCATACCCATCGAATCGAAGATGCGCGGGGCGAAGTAGAGTACGGCGTTGATTCCCACGAACTGCTGGAACACGCTGAGCATACAGCCGATGAAGATGACGATGAAGCCGTAGGCAAGAAGTTTTTCCTTCTTCTCGACCACGGTATTCTTGATATCGGAAAGAATCTGCGAAGCGAGTGCGCTGCCGTTGATGCGGGTGAGCACGTCGAGCGCTTTGTCCTCACGGCCGGACATAACGAGATATCGGGGCGTTTCAGGTACGAACAGTATCAGCAGGGTGAAAAGACCGGCCGGGACGCATTCAGAACCGAACATCAAGCGCCAGCCTATCTGGTTTGTCCATTCGATAACTGCAGGGTCGTTCTTGTGCGACTGAAGGATGAGGAAGTTCACGAAGTACACGACAAGTTGGCCGAAGATAATCGCGAACTGGTTCCAGGAGACGAGCTTGCCGCGCTTGTTAGCGGGCGCTACCTCGGCTATGTACATAGGGCAGATGGCGGATGCCATACCCACTCCGATACCTCCAAGGACACGGTAAAGGTTGAACGCAATCCAGAGGGACTTGGTAGCGACTCCCTTCTCGAAGAAGATGAATTCCGGATAGTATGAACCGGCGGCGCTCAGGAAGAAGCAGATGCCGGCGATGAAAAGCGAGCGTTTGCGGCCCAGACGGCCGGCCAGAAGTCCGGAGATGGCGCTGCCTATAATGCATCCTATCAGTGCGCTGGAAGAAGTGAAACCGTGGAGGAAGTCCGTGTATGTGAAATCGGAAGCGCTGGAAAAGAATGCCTGGAGGCCACGCTCAGCGCCCGAAATGACGGCCGTGTCGTATCCGAACAGCAGGCCGCCTAGGACGGCTATCAGGACTATCCCGAACAGATATGCCTTTGAACCTTTTTCTGCCATAAATGCTTACAGTTTAACGTCGAAAGGCGAGAAGGGAAGTCCTTCAGTGTTGTGCAGGTTGCCGGGAACGAAATCTCCCCAGCCGTAGCGTACCTCGCGGGGTTCGGGCACATCGGGGCAGGAGATGTGAAGCAGGCCGCCCCACTCGCACCATAATTCTGTGACGGGGTAAAACACTCCGTCCGGGCCGCAGATTTCAAGGCCTTCAATGCCCCTTTCACGGTCAACACCGTTCGAGCAGTTGCTGAAACGTATCACCACCTCGCCGCCATCGGCTGTAACTTCGAGCACCTCGGGCGAATAGCAGGCTATGGTCTCGAAGCCGTAGTCGCGGTTGAGCGCGAGATAGGCGAGCCTTTCGCCCACCTGCCTCTTCTGGCAGGGGTGGATCTGCTTTGTCTCATAAGGGTAGACGAGGTCGTTGGTAACGACTATCCCGCCGTTGGGGATGGCCGCAGCCGCTTCGTGCTGCGCGTACCTGAATGCGGGAGCGCTGCCGCCGTAACCTTCCCAGGGAGCTATTTCGCACTGATAGAACGGCATCGCGGCGTCTTTGTCGCCCCAGTCTTCGCGCCAGCGCTCAACCAAAGCGGTCATCCTCTCCACGAGCACGTCGTCGTGGCCCACGTTGGAGCAGCCCTGATACCAGATGAAGCCCTTCGCAGTGTAGCCCTGCATAGGACGCTGCATCGAATTGTACATCCTGAACGGATTGTGGTAGTGGTTATTCTCAATTCTTTCGAGCGGCTCGCCGAATTCCTGGAGGATTTCCTTGGGAAGCCAACTCTCCACACGTGTGCCTCCGTAAGGGAAGGCGACTATGCCGACGGGGATGTCGAGGACGGCATTGAGCTGACGGGCGAAGAAGAACGCGGTTGCGCTCATCCAGAGTATGCCCCTGGGATCGGCCTTCTGCCAGCCGCTATGCTTGCGCACATCGTCCAACGGCTCGTCGGACTGGTCCTGCGCCACGGAGAACATCCTGACCTTGTCCTGAAGTTTAGCGTTCGCGATTATCTCTGCAGAACCTTCGACGGGGCAGTTGAAGTAGCCGCGCACGGGCATTTCCATATTGGACTGTCCGCTCGCGATCCAAACTTCGCCGACAAGCACGTCGTTGATGGTGAGAGTGCCGCCGTCGCCCTTGACGGTGATGCTGTGTTTCGTGTAGGAGGCTTCGGGGGTGAGAACCTTCACTTTCCAGACGCCCTTTTTGTCGGTAGTGGCTTCGTAGGTCTTGTCGTCCCAGCTCGGGGTTACCCTGATGACCATAGAGGGTGCTGCGTGGCCCCAGACCACTGCCTCTGTCTTCTGCTGAAGGACCATTCCGTCGCTGCAGGGCTCCTTTACCGAGAGCTTTGCAGATGCGCTGAATGAAAGAAGCAGCAGCGCGGCTGCGAAAAGTATGCGTTTCATATGCGGTTATAAAGTCAATTCTGCCGGAGAACCGTCGTAAGCGATAGCTGCTTCACGCACTCCGGAAGGAGATATTATCTTCACTGTAAAGTTACGTTTTTTCGGCATTCCTTTGAACTTTCCTTCGCGTGCCGCGACCGAGAAAGTGTGCGCCGCCTCATTCCAGGTAAAACCGATGCGGCTGTATTTGCCTTTTTCGTAGTTGTAGTTGGTGCCTTCGTCTTCGTAGAGGCTGTAGGATGCGTTCTCGCCGGTAAAGACAAGTATGGTGAGATCGTCCTGCGCATCCGCGGTACTCTCCACGGGGGAACCGGTGGGCACAATCTGGCCGGCGCGCCAGTAGCGCGGGCAGTATTCGTAGGGGGCCATAGCCATAATCGTCTGACCTCCACGGAGATAGCGGTAGTCGTTGTTAGCGTCGTACCAGTTCGAGCCGGCGGGCAGGTAGACGAAACGGCTGCGGGCTTTGTAGGTGTAGACCGGGCAGACGAGGATAGCGTCACCGAACATATATTCGTCGCTGGTCGCGCGGGCGCGCGAATCGTCGGTGAAATCCATCACCAGCGGCCGCATAATCGTGTAGTCGTCGAAATGCACGCGAGAGGCCATAGTGTAGATGTACGGCATAAGTTCGTAGCGCAGCCGGTCTGCGGCAAGGATGGCTTCGTAAGTGGGGCTGCCTTCGGCATCGATGTTCCACGGTTCACGTTCGGGCCACTGCCCGTGCGCACGGTAGAGCGGGCAGAACACGCCCCATTCGTGCCAGCGGGCCTGCATCTCGCGCCACTCGATCAGATCTTCGGTGACCTGGCCGGTGCCATTGAAGAGCGTCTGGGCCTGCATAAAGCGTTTTTCCACGCTGAAACCGCCGATATCCTGTCCCCAGAAGGGGATGCCGGAGATGCTGTAGTTGAGTCCGGCGCTTATCTGCGCCTTCATATCCTCCCAGCGTGTGCCTATGTCGCCGCTCCAGCTGGCGGTGCTGTAGCGCTGAAGACCGGCAAAGCCGTTGCGGGTGAGAAGAAAGACGCGGCGTCCGTCGCGGGTAGCGCGCTGACCTTCATAGATAGCCTGCGCGTTCATAAGCGCGTACGCGTTGAAGTATTTTGTGGACGGGCCAAGGGCGGTAGGGCCGCACATAGCCTTGCGATAGTCCATATCGGTGCAGTCGTGGATGTTGGGCTCACTCGCATCCATCCACCAGCTGTCCACTCCGAGGCCATAGAGATGGTCCTTCATCTGCTTCCAGAAGAGTTTGCGGGCTCCGGCGGAGTAGGCGTCGTAGAACGACTGCCGGTAGCCCAGCCAGTCCACGACGCTGTCGCGCACCGGAGTCTGGTAGATCCAGCCATTCGCATCGAGCTCGTCGAAGTGCTCGGTGCCAACATAGAACTTCGGCCAGACCGAAATCATATAGCGCCCGTTAAGGGAGTGAATGTCCTTGACCATCTTTTTCGGGTCGGGGAAGCGGGAGCTGTCGAATTCGTGGCTGCCCCATTTGTCGTTCTCCCAGTATTGCCAGTCCTGAACTATGTTGTCCACGGGGATGTGGCGTTTGCGGAATTCGGCCAGGGTGCCGACTATCTGGTCCTGGGTGGTGTAGCGCTCGCGGCTCTGCCAGTAGCCCATCGCCCATTTCGGGACGATGGGGGATTTGCCCGTGAGTGTGCGGTAACCGCTGATTACGCCGTCGATGCTTTCGCCGGCGATGAAGTAGTAGTCGATCTGGTCCTGCATCTCACCCCACCACGACATAGCCGACTGGGCCGTCGGGTCCACGGGGGAGAGGACGCGAAGGGCGCAATAGCTCACCCCGCCGTCCGGTATCCATTCGATGCGCAGCGGCATCTGCTGGCCGGCCTCCATACGCAGCTCGAACTTGCGGCCGTTGGGGTTCCAGGCGGTGCGCCAGATTTCCGGCATCACCTGCCTTTCTCCGGCGAAGACTTTTACATAGCCCGCATAGTAAAGGTAGAAGCGGAAGATACCGCTTTCGGAGGGCTCTAGCGTGCCTTCGTAAATCACGCGGGAACCGTCGAATTCGAAGCCTTCGGGGGCATTCATCACCAGGTCGCACTGAGGCGTACGCAGGTATTCCTGGGCGAGGTTGGCCTCCCTGCGCACCAGAATATCACCCCTCGCGGGGATGTAGGTGCCGGTGAGAGCCCCCTTCACGCCGTCTTTGTCGCGCAGGGTGAACACCTCGCCCAGCTGGGCGTAGGGCCTTGGATCGCCCCAGCGGCAGAAACTGTAGCTGTCCCAGAGAATGCCGTACTTTTTGGAAGAAACGACGAAGGGAACGCTGATCTTGGTGTTGTACTGGTAGAGTTCTTCGTTGCGGCCTTTCCAGTCCCATTCGTCGGCCTGGTGCTGTCCCAGACCGTAGAAACCCTCGCTCTGCGGGGCGAAAGTCTGGCGGACGGTGTAGCCCTTTGTGTCTTCGACCTTGATTGGGGTGAAACTGCGGCCGTTCTCGCTGAGGATAACGTTGCCGGTGCTGTCCGTGAAACTGACGAAGCCCGTCTTGCGGTCGACCGTGGCGGTGATCACACCGGTAGATAGGGCCACGGTCTGGCCGTCCTTAGTAACGACTGTTTCTTTGAAGGTCTTTTGAGGAACTACGCAGAGGCTTTTTGCGCTGGAAAAACGGCTCCAGCGTGGTACTGCGCTGACTCTGATTATGGTCGGGGTCTCTGCCTGGAGACGAACCCGGGAGCCGTCGTCAGTCCTGACCGTAACGCTGCCTTCCGAGCAGGAAGCTCCCAGCAGCAGGACGGCGAGAAACGGCGCGGCCGTTCTAAGAATGCCTTTCATTTTAAATGAGTCCGAGGAGTTTGTCGCGGCTCAGCAGGCAGTTGCCTATTCCGGCGGCTTTGGTGCCGAGCTTGGAGAACTTGAACTTGGTGTCGGAGCTTACCTTGGTAAGCGAGAAGCGGTTTACCGCGGTCTTCACGGGCAGCATCAGATAGTCTTTTCCTACTATCAGGCGGCCGCCTATTATCACGAGGCCGGGGTTGAAGATATTGATCACGCCCGCGAGTCCGCGCCCGAGAGTGGCGCCGACTTCCTCGATGCCTTCGATGGCGAGCACGTCCTCTTCCTCCACGGCTTTCAGGATATCCTTGAGGTGAAGTTCGCCGTTGGTTTCGTAGATGGGGGCGAGGGATGATTTACGTCCTTCTTTCAGGCGCTCGATTATCATTCTGTGAAGCGCGCTGCCGGAAGCGCCAGTCTCGAGGCATCCCACCTTGCCGCAACGGCAGATGAGGTTGTTGGTAAGGACGGGGAAGTGGCCGATCTCGCCGGAGAATCCCGACTTGCCGTAGAATAGCTTGCCCTCGAGTATCATACCCATACCGAGACCCCAGCTGAGGTTTACGAAGATGACGTCTTTTTCTCGGTTCGGGCCTAGGTTCATATATTCGCCGTAAGTCATTGCACGGGAGTCGTTCTCGATAGTGACGGGCACTCCGAGCTGCTGCTCGAAGAGATCCTTCATAGGGATGTCGTCACTGACGAAATAGGTGAGGGAATAACCTTTCTCTGGATTCACGCGGCCGGAGAGCGATACTCCCACTCCCAGGACGTCCGTCCATTTGACGTTCGCTCCGGAAACCTCCTCCTTGATGCGGAGGCAGATGTTCTTGAACGATTCGGCGTTGGCTTCGAGAACGAAGGGGATATCCTGGATGAAACGTATAAGGCTGCCCTTGAAATCGCAGATGGCCACGTGGAAGTGCTGGCGGGCCACATCCACACCCACGAAGTAACCCGCTTCGGGGTTGAGGCCGTAGGTGCTGGGGCGGCGTCCGCCCTTGGTGCCGACTTTGCCTTCGTCCTGAATAAGGCCGTCGGCTATCATCTCGGAGATGATCTTGGTGATGGTCGGGACGCTGGTGTCCAGATCACGGCTGAAATCCGAAATGCTGTATGTCCCGTTCTCGATGCAGAGGCGCAAGATTTCTTTCTTGAGCTGTGCATTCTTGCTCTCTTCCGTAACTAGTTTAGCTGTCATTAGTACATATGTCTTATTGCTGACAAATTTATAAAATAAAATGTGTATATTTGGAGGTTGTTTAAAAATTTTTTGAAATTATTTAAAAATGGCGGAGGGGAAAGTAAGAAAAATAATAAAAGGAACCCGGGTGGGGATGCGTGGCAAGCTGATTCTCAGCCTTGGCGCTATCGCCGCGGTTCTGCTTCTCTCCAGCGTTATCTCCGTGCTGGAGTACAGCAAGATGAGCTCTTATGTGTCTGACCTCATCGCCAAGGATATAAACAGCATCAACGACGCCCGGCGCCTGGGCGAGGCGGCGGAGGAGTATAACCTCGCCATCCTTGCCGCCATCGGCGACGGCTCCGTGACCGAACTGCCTGATTTCGACGCTATGGCGTTTATGCAGAAATGCGACAGCCTCAGTACGGCTTTCACCGGCACTTCCGAACTGGCGGATTCCGTCAAATACTCTTATTCCGCCTATATGCTTACCTCGCTCGAACTGGGCTTCGTCATCAAGGCGGACTTCATCAACACCCGTGACTGGTACTTCAACCGTCTTCAGCCGCGTTTCAACAGGCTTCGCGGGGATATCGACAACCTCAGCCTCGCCATCTACGACGACCTTCGCTCGAACTCCCAGAATATGGACAGCAGCCTTTACAGGAGCATAATCCCGGGCATTGTGGCGGTGGGAGTCGGACTCCTTCTGGTCGTGATGCTGCTGTTCTTTATGCTGTCGTACTATGTCAAACCGACCTACCGTATGGCGGCCGGCCTTAACGCATACCGCTCGTATAACAAGAAATACAACGTCACTTTCGACGGAGACGATCAGCTCCGCGAAATCAACGACGGTATAGCCGAACTCACATCTGAGAACCAGACTCTTCGCAAAAGGATTATAGCTCTGAAGAATGAACCTAAAGGCAGTCAGTAGAAACGTAGGCTATGCGTTGCTTGTCAGCGCATTGTTTATGTTGCTCGCTCTGTTTGTGTCGTGGGGCACGAATGACGGAGCGCAGACCGGCCTTTTCATCAGTTTCCTGATTACTTTCATTTCGGGCGTGTTCCCGTTCATATTCGTCCGCGGCGTTCAGCCTATCACTATCAAGGACGGCTATATGATAATTGTGATCTCGTGGCTGCTGTCCTTCATCTTCGGTATGCTGCCGTACGCGCTCTGGGGCGATCCGTTCACTCTTGCCAACGCGTGGTTCGAGAGCGTGTCCGGTTTCACAGCCACGGGCGCGACGGTGATAGCCGATGTGGAATCGCTTCCTCCCAGCCTTCTTTTCTGGCGAGGAGCTACTCATTTCATCGGAGGCTTGGGAGTTACCGTGTTCCTTCTGCTCTTGATTCCGACCGCGAGCCCCATACGTTCGCGTCTTACCAATATGGAACTGTCTTCGCTTTCGAAGTCGAGCTACTCGGCCCGGTCGGGCAAGACGGTGTTCATCTTCACCTATGTGTACCTCGGCATCTTCGTGCTTTCGTTCGTGAGCTATCTGCTCGCGGGAATGCAGCCCCTGGATGCCGTGTGCCAGGCTTTCAGCGTGAGTGCGACGGGCGGCTTCAGCACAAAGAACATCTCTATCCTGGGCTTCCATTCGACTCTTATCGAAGGGCTTACGATGGTCTTTATGCTGCTGTCTTCGCTGCATTTCGGACTGCTGTACCTGTCGGTCGTGAACCGCTCGCTCAAGCCGCTTAACAACCCCGTGCTAAAGTTCTACCTGGTCGCGGTCTTCGCCGTGTGCATAATCACGGGCATATCGCTGAAGTTCAGCGGCACCATCCCTTCGCTCGGGCGTGCCCTGTGGTGCGGAGCGTTCCAGACTATCAGCACGGTTACTACGACGGGCTTCGCCATTGCGGACAATGCCACTTTCCCTATGTGGACCAACGTGCTGCTGCTGGCGATGGCGGTTATGTGCGGTTGCGCGGGCTCCACCTCCGGCGGTATCAAGGCCGACCGCGTGTTCATCCTATTGAAGACTATCGGGCGCCAGCTGGGCAAGACCCTTCATCCTAACCTCGTTAATGAGGTGAAGGTGGGAACGCGAGTCCTGCACGAAGAAGAAGTGACGCAGTATCTGCTCTATATCGCATTCTACGCGGTTATGCTCGTGGTCTCGACCGTAATCGCGCTGTGCCTCGGTCTTGGTGCCGAAAGCGCATTTTCCGGTTCTGTGGTGTCGCTAAGCAACGTGGGTCCTGCCATCGGAGAGATAGGCTCGATGAGCAACTATGGAGCTCTTTCGGGCGGCGCCAAGTTCCTGTTCGCGTTCGATATGTTCCTCGGCCGTGTGGAGCTGTATCCTATACTCGCAGTCATCGCGATGATCTTCGACCGTCACAGGAGGTAGCGATGGCGGACAGAGCTGCATTCCTTTCGGGCCAATTCCTCAAGCATTTCGGTTACGAACCCACTCCTTGCCAGGAAAAACTATTCCGCGAGGTGGGGGAGTTCCTCACTTCGGACGAGGGTGATATCTTCGTGCTGAACGGCTATGCCGGCACGGGCAAAACCTCCGCTATCTCGGCGGTAATCGGCGCCCTGCGTGAACTGGGCGTTCCTTCAGTGCTGCTGGCCCCTACAGGCCGCGCGGCGAAGGTGCTTTCTTCGTTTGCCGGCGCCCCCGCACAGACTATCCACAAAGCTATATACAGGCAGAAGAGCGTGGGCTCGGACGGCTACGGCCAGTTTTCCCTCTCGCAGAACAAGTCGAAAAGCACACTTTTCGTGGTGGACGAAGCTTCGCTGATAGGAATAGATACCGGCGATGCTCCCGGCCAGAGTATGTTCGGCACGGGGAACCTGCTGGAGGATCTCGTAGGGTTCGTCAGGAGCGGACTGGACTGCAGGCTGATACTCATAGGCGACGCCGCGCAGCTGCCGCCGGTGGGGATGGACGAAAGCCCCGCGCTTTCGCCCGATTATATGGCGGCCTTCGGCGGCGTCCGCTTCGCCACCTTGACTACCGTCGTACGTCAGGCGCAGACTTCCGGCATACTAATGAACGCGACAGCCCTGCGCCAGGATCTCTCTGCCGGTTCGGTGAAGCTCCGTTTAGCCGGCTACAACGACATAGAACGCATAGGCGGGGAAGAACTGACCGAGAAGATAGGCTGGGCGTACGACCACTACGGCGAGGACGAGACCATCATCCTCTGCCGCTCGAATAAAAGGGCGATCAGGTACAACCTGGGCATACGCTCTACTGTGCAGTACAAGGAGGAAAGGCTCATCCGCGGCGACAAGCTGATGATAGTGAAGAACTGCTACCAGTTCATCGACGAGGATTCACCTATGGGGTATATTGCCAACGGCGATATCGCCGAGCTTGTACGCATCCGGGGGTTCGAGGACCGCTACGGCCTTCATTTCGCCGAGGCGACGCTTCGTTTCCCGGATTACGCCGACGAACAGGTCACCGCAAAAGTCTGCCTGGACACCCTCGAGTCCGAATCGGCCTCGCTTACTTACGAGCAGCAGAATGCTTTGTACCAGGGTGTTAATGCCGATTACTCGGACATCTCCTCGAAAAAGAAACGCTGGGAGGCCGTGCGCGAAGATCCCTACTTCAACGCTCTCCAGCTCAAATACGCCCAGGCCGTCACCTGCCACAAATCTCAGGGCGGACAGTGGAAGTGCGTCTTCATCGACTGCCCGTTCTGGATGGACGAGCAGACCACGGACGATCTCAAGTGGCTCTACACGGCGCTGACCAGAGCCGTGGAGAAAGTGTATCTGGTCAATTTCCCCGACAGGTTTTTTGTGAAATGAAACGTCTGATACTTCTGTTCGCGGCGGGCCTGATGGCTTTGGGCGCCTTCGCCCGGGAAACGAATCCTACATATTCGCCCGATTCCTCATACGTGGCCTATACTGACGGCGGCGACCTGTTCGTGCGTCCTGCCTCCGGCGGGGCGGCGGTCCGTCTGACCGACGACGGCTCGGACGTGATACTCAACGGCTACGCTTCGTGGGTCTATTACGAAGAGATCTTCGGCCGACCGTCGCGCTACAAAGCATTCTGGTGGAGCCCGGATTCGCGCAAGCTGGCGTTCTACCGCTTCGACAACAGTGTCGTGAAGATGTTCCCGATCTACTCGCCCTACGGCGGGAAGGGCGGCAGCCTCAGCGAGACGCGCTACCCGCTGGCCGGCGATCCAAACCCCCGCGTACGTGTGGGAATAGTGTCTATGGATGAGCCTTCGAAGATAGTCTGGGCTGATTTCGACGAGGACGAGGACCAGTATTTCGGGACTCCTTTCTGGGGGGCGGACAGCAGGCAGCTCTTCGTCCAGCGCGAACCGCGCGTCCAACAGGAGCTCGAGCTGTTCGCCGTGGATGCCGCAAGCGGTTCCAAGACATCCATTTACCACGAAACCTGTTCCACCTGGCTGGACTGGATGCAGGATATGCTTTTCACCCGCGACGGCCTCTATATGGCCCGCGCCTTCGAGACTGACTGGCAGCAGATTTATTTCCTTTCCTACGACGGTAAGACCCTCAAAAGGCTTACTTCCGGAGTCAACTGGAGGATTTCGCTGCTTGCAGTGGAGGAGAAGTCAGGAACGGTTTATTTCACTTCCTACCGCGATTCAGACGTGCACCAGTGCCTTTATTCCGTGGATCGTCGCGGACGTATCAAACTGCTTTCCGACCCGGATTATGCGGTGAACGTGCAGTCTCTGGATCTGAGTAATAAAATGGCGGAAGTGTTGTATTCAAATATCAACACCGACTGGATGCCGTACAGCATCGACCTTCGCAAGGCTCTGTCGAGAGCGGAAGGCAAGCCGGCTGTGACATCTGATGGTCCGCAGTTCGAGATAGTTTATGCCGAGATGTCGGATGGGCAGAAGGTGCCGGCGGCGATTGCGCTGCCCAGGGACTTCGACCCTTCGGAGAAATATCCCGTGGTGATGGAAATCTACGGCGGGCCGGACAACCCCTACGTCCGCGATTTCAAGCGCAGGCCCAACCCTATGCTGACGTGGTTCTGGGAGACGGGCGTTATCCGCGCTATCATCGATACCCGCGCTGCCGGGCACAACGGTCGCCGTGGAACCGATCTGGTCTACCGCGATGTAGTGAGCGTGCCGGTGGAGGATGCTTGCACCTGGGCCCGCTGGCTGGGGGCGCTGCCGTATGTGGATGCGTCCCGAATCGGAATCGAAGGCTTCTCGTTCGGCGGAACGATGACCGCGATGCTGGTGATGAACCACCCCGACCTTTTCCGCTGCGGAGTCGCCGGCGGGGGAGTCTACGACTGGGAACTCTACGACACGCACTATACTGAAAGGTTTATGGACACGCCCCAGCGCAATCCGGAGGGGTATGCGAAGGCGCGAGTGCTCAATTACGTCCGCAATTACGACCCTTCTCGCTCGAGGCTGAAACTCACGCACGGCACAGGCGACGACAACGTGCACCTGCAGAACACTCTGCTGCTGGTGGATTCGCTTCAGAGAAACGGGAAACAGTTCGACCTGATGCTGTATCCCGACGGTATGCACGGCTACCGCGGAGAACAGAGTCGTCACGACAACGAAGCGGATCGCGAGTTCTGGTCCCGCTATCTCCTTAACCCTTAGTTTCCGGCGAGTTTTTGCCCTATTTCTCGCCGTTTTGCCGGTTTTGGCCCTTTTTGGCGAGATTTTACGCTTTTTCTCGCCGGGCTGCTATGAGTTTTCGGGTGGGACCAATCTGAAGTTCTATCGTAACGGCGAAGATGTGGGTGTCGGCCGAAGGTCGGACTCCCAGCCGCGAGCGTAATTCGTCCGAACTGATGGGGACGTTTCGGGCCGAGACCTCGGCTTCCGGGTATTTAGCGGCGCATTCTTTTATCCCGGCTTTGTTCAGATCGAACTCATCGAGTATGCGGAAGTTCTTTCCGAAGGGGCAGGGCTTTTCGGTTAGATACAGATGGGTGGATAGCGCCAGTTTCGTAAGGCCGAATCTGCTGCAGACGAGCTTGAAGGCGCCTGCTTTAAGGATAGCCGGATCTGGCTCGAACAAGTATTGTAACTCGTTGAGGTTAAGCGGATAAGCGGCTGCGGCATCGCGCTCTTCTTCAGGCAGGAAGGCCAGAGAGTCTTTCAGGTTTGTGGCGATAATAAGTGTGTTCGGGTTATCCTCGCGGGTAAGCAAAAGCAGCAGCTCTTTCACTTCGCCCTTCAGGCTGACTACGTGCAGTTCCCGGAGCTTCGCGCCGAAGCGTTCGCGGAGCATAGTGATGTCCGCCATAGGGGACAGTTTGACCAGCACTTTCGGAGCCTTTTTGAAGAGTTCGGGCAGAAGTTTCAGCACATCGGGCCGGCAGTCTTCCACAAGAAACACCTTTTTCCCGACGTTATCCCTTCTCGCGGGGTCCAGATAAATCGCATCCACCTCGGGCAGTGTTTTGATCCTGTCCTCGGCGTACTGCAGACTGAATATGACGTTTGTGACTCCGAGGGCTTTGAAGTTATTCTCCGTGGCCTTCAGCAGACTGCCTTTTATTTCGTTATGATAGACTTTGCCTGCTACTTGTGAAAAAGCCCAGCTGTCCACCCCAAGGCCGCCGGTGAGGTCCGCGATGGTTTTGCAGCCTTTCAGAAGACCGGCCTTATACAGGGCCGTGGCACTGGACGAACACTGTTCCGCGCTGAGCATATCCGGAACTTCAACCCATTCCAGACATCTCCACTCGGGCACCTTGGCCAGAACCCTCGAACCAGCTTCCGCCAACTCCGCAGCCATTATTTCCGCAAACGACTTTTTCATTATCACAAAAATACTTAAATTTGAATGACAAAACTAAAACCAAGCATATGTCTGATTATAAAGCTACCGCTCAGTCGTGGCTCTCGGAGGAGTTCGACGAGCAAACCCGTAAGGAAGTTCAGGAACTGATGGCAGGCGATCCGCTCGCCCTGGAGGATGCTTTCTACCGCAATCTGGAATTCGGTACCGGCGGCCTTCGCGGCATTATGGGCGCAGGCACGAACAGAATGAACAAGTACACGGTGGGAATGGCCACCCAGGGCCTCGCGAATTACATCCTCGCGAACGTGAAGGGTGACGACATCAAGGTGTGCATCTCGTTCGACAGCCGTAACCACAGCCGCGAGTTCGCCCGCATCACCGCGGACGTGCTCAGCGCCAACGGACTTCACGTATTCCTCTTCGACGACATCCGTC
Source organism: Bacteroidales bacterium (assembly GCA_017615435.1). Next base: position 18,344 of record JAGAAF010000005.1, on the reverse strand, counting down.
CCACCCCGGAGCTTAGCTACAGCATACGCCTCAAGGGCGCTACCGCCGGCGTGATGGTCACGGCCTCGCACAACCCGAAGGAGTACAACGGTTACAAGGTCTTCTGGTCGGACGGCGGACAGATTACCTCGCCCGTGGATAAGGACATCGTCGCGGAGGTCGCGAAGATTACATCACCTTCGCAGGTCAAGTTCAAACCTGGCGCAGGAGCGGGGAAGATAGAGATGATGGGCGCGGCGGAGGACGAATGCTATCTGCGCGACATCCTCTCGCTGACCCTCAGCAAGGATATCTGCCGCAAACACAGCGGCTTCAAGTTTGTCTATACCCCTTTGCACGGCTGCGGTGTGAGGCTCGTCCCCGAGACCCTCAGGCGCCTCGGTTTCGAGAATGTGATCCACGTCCCCGAGCAGGATGTCAGCGACGGCAATTTCCCGACCGTTATGTCGCCTAATCCCGAGGAGCCGTCAGCCCTTAAGATGGCGATCGCGAAGGCAGACGAGACGGGAGCGGACATCGTTATCGCCACTGACCCGGATGCGGACCGTATGGGCATCGCCGTCCGCGACGACGAAGGCAAGATGGTGCTCTTTAACGGCAACCAGACTGCCTCTCTTATGACTTACTACATCCTCAGCCGCCGCAAAGAACTCGGCACCCTCGGACCCGGAAAATATGTCGTGAAGACCATAGTCACCACCGAACTCATCCGAGAGATCTGCGAGAGCTTCGGTCTGCCCGTCTACAACGTCCTGACCGGCTTCAAGTACATTGCAGAGGTGGTCAAGCGCAATGAAAAAGACGGCGAATTCGTCTGTGGAGGCGAGGAAAGCTACGGCTTCAACGTGGGCCAGTTCGTGCGCGACAAGGATGCGCAGATCGCTTCGGCGATGGTGGCTGAAGCCGCAGCCTGGGCGGCCGAGCAGGGACTTACCCTCTATCAGCTGATGCAGAAGATTTACAAAGAGTACGGTTATCGCAAGGAAGGCCTCGTGTCGGTAGTGCGCAAAGGCAAGACCGGCCAGGAAGAGATTGCCGCAATTATGGCGGGCCTCAGGGCCAATCCTCCCAAGGAACTCTGCGGCAGCCCCGTAACGAAGGTGATCGACTATCTGGAACCCGAAAAGACGGGCCAGCCGAAATCCAACGTCCTTCAGTTCTTCGATGAAGCAGGCGATGTGGTGAGCGTACGCCCTTCCGGAACGGAGCCGAAGATCAAGTTCTATTTCGGAGCTAAAGGGGCGGATGCGGACGATAAGATCGCGGCCCTCAAGGCGCAGTTCTGCTAGGCCTTATAAGATTTGCACCAACTTTTCAGCGCGCACTCCTCGCAATGAGGGGTGCGTGCGGTGCATATATACCGGCCGTGGAGTATGAGCCAGTGATGCGCGACGGGGCGCAGATCTTCGGCGATATGGGCCTCCAGATCGCGTTCCACGGCCTCGGGAGTCTTTCCGTCGGACAGGCCGAGCCGGTGCGCCACCCTGAAGACGTGCGTGTCCACCGCTATCACGGGCTTGTCGTAGACTATGGACGCGACCACGTTCGCCGTCTTCCTGCCCACACCTGGCATACTCATAAGCTCGTCTATGTCGGAGGGAACCTCACCGCCGTACACGTCCACCAGCCTGCGGGCCATTCCCACCAGATGGGCGGCCTTGCTGTTGGGGTAGGAAACGGACTTGATAATTTCGTAGACTTCTTCTGGCGAAGCGGCCGCAAGCGCCTGAGGTGTGGGGAAACGCTCGAACAGGGAAGGAGTGACCATATTCACCCGTTTGTCCGTGCACTGGGCGGACAGGATGACGGCGCAGATCAGCTGGAACGGGCTGTCGAAATCGAGCTCCGACTGTGCTTCGGGCCTGTTTTCGACGAACCAGCGGACTATCGCTTCATAGCGGGCTTTCCGTGTCATACGGTTATGCTGAGGTCGATTGCTTCTTTGTCGCGGTTGATCTCGCGGCAGTGCTCGTCGCTGCAGACGAATACCCTTCCCGGGTAGTTCTCGAATATATTGCGGTCGTGTGTGACTATCACTATCGCGGTGCCGAACGATTCGTTCAGTTTGCGGAAGAGTTTCATAATGCCGTCCGCAGTCTCGGAGTCGAGGTTGCCCGTGGGTTCGTCTGCGAGGATAACCTCCGGCCAGTTGAGGATGGCGCGGGCGATCGCGACTCGCTGCTGCTCGCCGCCGGAGAGCTGGTGAGGCATCTTATGACCTTTGGTCTCCAGCCCGACTTCCGCCAGGACCTCCTCGATGCGCTTTTCGGTGGCGGGGCCTTTCTTCCAGCCGGTCGCATTGAGCACGAACTCCAGATTGTCGTGGACGCTCCTGTCCGTCAGTAGCATAAAGTCCTGGAACACCACGCCGCATTTTCTGCGAAGCTGGGGTATGTCCCTCGTGCGTATGTTGTGGACCCTGAAACCGCAGACGTCGCACTTGCCCTCTTCGAGGGGGTATTCGGCTATGAAAGTCTTGATTATGGAGGTCTTTCCGGACCCTACTTTGCCTACTATGTACACGAAATCTCCGGGATAGATGTCCATATCCACGTCGTAAAGGACGGTCTCGTCTCCGCCTTTGATATGCGCTTTCCTGAGAGTGATCAGGGGTTCCTTTTCCTGGACCATCAAAAAGTGAATTTTTTGTAGTGAAACACTACAAATATAGCGAGAAATTTAGTAAATTTGGCAGATTTGAAACGTTAATAAAAATTTACCGAAATATATGAGGGTTTTCCCGCTCCGCAAGCTCGCCTTCCTGGCGGCAGTTCTCACTCTCCTGAGTATGCCTTCGGCCTTGTCCAAGGATACCAAGGCATATAAAACCGCGCTGGATATGTACCGTCACGGAATGTACGAAAGGGCTATGGCCCTGTTCGAACAGCAGGCCGGCGACGATCTGTGCGAAGACTATGCGCTGCTGTGCGCCGTGAAGCTCCGCAGCCGCAACTGCGGCCGCAGGGTGGAGGCGATGGACGCCGCGCATCCCAAGACTATGATCAACTCCGCGGTCCACTACGAATATGCGCTGCTTCTTTTCGACGAAGGCGAATATGCCAAGGCGTCCGAGGAGTTCGCGAAAGTGAGCAAGACAAGGCTCTCAAGGGCCGAGCTGAGCGAGTACTGGTACAAAAAGGGCTTCGCTGCGTATAACGTGGGTAATATGGATGAAGCCGGAGCCTGCTTCCTCGAGTGCACCTCGATGGAATCTCAGTACCTGAATCCCTCCCGCTTCGCGCTGGGCAGCATAGCCTACGGCAAGAGCGATTTCGAAAAGGCCGCATCGTGGTTCGAACTCACCAAGACGGACGAGCGTTTCCGTGTGCTGAGCGAGTTCTACCTGGTGGACTGCCACTTTATGATGAAGGACTACACCTATGTGGTGACCAACGGCGAGAAGATATTCCCCGAACTCACTCCTGAGAGCAAGCAGCATATGTCCCGTCTTCTTTCGGAGTCATACCTGGTCGTGGGCGATGCCGGAAAAGCCAAGGAGTACCTTGGATGGGAAAACATCTCGTCCGGCTCAAGTTCGGATTATTTCCACGCAGGCTCTGTCTACTACGCCCTCGGAGACTATTCCAACGCCGTGAAGTATTTCGAGCAGATGACGGACAGGACCGACTCGATAGGCCAGATCGCTTCTTACCAGCTCGGTCATTCGTACATAAAGCTCAAGAACAAGGTCAAGGCTATGAACGCCTTCAAGGAGGCTTCCGCGAAGAACTACGACGACGTTATCAAGGAAGACGCCTTCTTCAACTACGCCAAACTTGCATTCGACCTTGACGGCAACGATTCCGTGTTCGCGGATTACATAGCGAAGTACAACACTTCCCGCAAGGGCGAGATGATCTATGATTACCTCGCGATGTCTTCGCTGCGCAAGCGCGACTATGCCGCGGCGGTGGAGGCTTACGACAACATAGACGATCTGACCGACGCGCAGAAGATCAACTACGTGAAGGCGAATTACCTGAGGGCCGAGCAACTTATCAGGGGCGGTGCCTACAAAGATGCCGTGCGCTATCTGAAGGCCGCTTCGGCGTACTATTTCCCGAAGAGCGACCGTTTCAACCAGCTCTGCCGTTACACTCTCGCGGAGACTTATTACCGCACCGAGCAGTACGACGCAGCCCTGAAACTCTACAACGAGCTCTACAACTTGTCTGCGCTGGACGGCCGCCAGGAAGGGAAACTTATCCCTTACGGCATAGCATACACGTATTTCAAGAAAGGCGATTACGCCGGAGCCGCGAAGTGGTTCGACAATTACATCAAGTCGAAGGATTCGTATGCACGTGCGGATGCGATGCTGCGCCGTGCGGACTGTGATTTCGCCCGCAAGGATTACTCCAACGCCGCGGCGAACTATCAGGCTTACATCAACGAATTCCCGTCTTCGACCGATATTTACCCTTATTACCATCAGGGTGTTGCATACGGACTCGTGGGTGACAAGGCCCGCAAGGTCAAGGCGCTCTCTATGGTCAAGAGCGCCATCCCCGGTTCGAAGTACTACAACAAAGCGCTCTACGAACTTGGCAGGGCCTACAACGAAGTGGGGGACGCCGCCCTCGCCATCAACGCTTTCGAGACCCTCGAGGAGAACACGATTGACAAGGAGTTCATAGCGAAAGCCAGGATGGGCAAGGGTATGGTGCTCAGAAATTCCTCGAAATTCGACGAGGCACTTGCGTGCTACAAACAGGTTGTGGCGGATATGCCCGGCACGGATTACTCGAACGACGCTCTCCTCTCGATTCAGTCCATCTACAACGCGAAGGGGCACCCGGAGGAGTATATAGCTTATCTCGAGGCTAACAACCTCAGCACTGGGACGAGCGAAGCGGACAGGATGATGCTTTACTACAACACGGCAGAGCAGGTGTTCCTCGCCGGAAATTACTCCGGTGCGGTCACATCCTTCATCCGTTTCATCAGCCAGTATCCTGACTCGAAGAATGTGCCTTCGGCCTATTATTACCTGGCTGAGTCCTACAAGAACCTCGGTCAGAAGGAGAAGGCCTGCGAGTACTATCGCAAGAGCATAGACGAAGGCCTCGGCGGTTCGTACGCCGAGCTCGCTATGGTCAACTACGCATCGCTGTCGTATTCCCTCGAGCACTTCGAGGATGCTTACACAGCCTACTCCAGCCTGCTGGCGCAGAAGGAAATGCTTTCCAGCAAGGTGGATGCGATGGCCGGCAAGATGCGTTCGGCGTACAGGGCGAGGATGTATGGCGAAGCCATCACGGCCGCCAGGGCGGTGGACGCGAACGCAGATACGCCGGCCCTCCGCAGGGAGGCTCTCTACATCCAGGCGAAGTCCAACCTCGTGATGAGCCAGCGCGACGAAGCGTTCAAGATCCTTAAAAAACTCGCGAACGAGCCTTCAACTGCCGAAGGCGCGGAAGCCCGTTACCTCATAATCCAGTCCAGCTTCGACGCCGGCAACTTCACGGAAGTGGAGAATCAGGTCTACGATTTCGCCGCCAAGGCGGAAGACCAGTCCTACTGGCTTGCCAAGGCGTTCATAGTGCTCGGTGATTCCTTTGTGGAAAGAGGCAATATCGAACAGGCTGTCGTGACATACGAAAGCGTACGCGACGGTTATACTCCTTCGGAAGAGGGCGACGACGTCCTCGACACAGTCGAACATAAATTAGCCACTCTCTAAAGATGAAAACCAGATATACCATACTCAGCGCAGTTCTGGCCTTTGCCTTCGGCACGGCATACGCGCAGACCATCAACCCCAGCGTGGAAGTCACCAACGACTTCCTTTCGTCTGTGGACGATTACAATAAAGTGAGCGTGAATCCGGCCATCCCGGACTCGGTGGCGAGGTTCGATCTCAATTTCGACTACGACGTGTTCGCGAAGCCCTACAAAGGCTCCTACGACTTCACTCCGTATAACATTATGTTCATCCCGCAGACCACGCGCGAGAAGCGTTCGGTCTTCTTTATGAACCTCGGAGCAGGCTATACCCTTCATCCGGTGGCCACCGCGGTGCTCTCGCCGCGCACAAAAGGCAAGTTCGCCTTGAACGTCTATCAGGACTTCCAGGGTTATTACGGTCCGTACAAGACATTCAATATCGCCGGCTGGGAAGGTGATGGAATGGATCTCTCCGAACTCGCCGGCATCCAGGGAACCCTCAGGCTCGCGAAGACCGACCTTATGTTCAATGTGGCCTACAACGGGCTGTTCGTAAGGGACAACGTCATCACTGCCGGCACTTACCACGACTTCGGAGGCCAGGTTAGAATCACTTCGACCGAGTGGACCGAGAATTTTATGGCGTACGACGTGGAGGCGCGCTACAATATGGCCGTGGAGAACGCCGTGGCCCCGCTCAAGGAGAGCAAGTTCCTCATCCGCGGTACCCTCGCTCCGGTCACGAATATGCCCGTGGGCTTTGCGATGGACTTCAATTCGGGGTACACCGGGTATTACGGAGCACTGAGCTCGGCCGTGTATAATATTTCCGTGACTCCGAGGGTCGATTTCGACTTGTGGAAGTTCCATTTCACCACCGGCGCCAAGTTCTCGTTTATGAACAGGATGGCCAACAACCAGCTGCATATCTATCCCCACGTGAAGGTGGACATCAAGATGATAGGGGACAAACTTGATCTGTTCGCCGGCCTTACCGGTGGGGACGAGCTCAATTCCTATTCCAGGCTCAAGAGAAGGAATCATCACTTCCACTACGACGCGGCCGAGGCCTACGACGACCTCGAGTTCTCGCGCGAGAAGTACAACGCCTTCGTGGGACTTACCGGAAGCATCAGTTCGCTGTTCGAGTATGACCTTCGCTTCGGCCATTCGTCGCTTGCGAATTCTCCCCTCGACGGTATCTCCACAACCGCAAATACGGCGGTGGTCAAATTCAAGGACTACGGTATGACTTACGGTGATTTCACAGCCGTGCTCGACCTTCGTTCCTTTGAATTCGAAACCGGTCTCCATTACAGGAAGACCGACATAGCCCTTCTGACCGATGTGTTCGACCTCCCGTCGTTCTCGTCGGATTTCAGCGTAACCTACAACCTCCGCAGGCGCGTTTATGTCGGCGCGACGCTGGATATGGCCCTTGCCCGCAAGATGACATCTTCGGCGGCCACCCCCGTCACGTACACCCTTCCTGCGTGGTATGATCTCGGCCTTTATGGCGAGTATAAGTTCAACTCCGTGCTTTCCGTTTGGGCTCGCGGAGGAAACCTCCTTAACCAGACAATAGAAAAGGTGCCGTTCATCGCGGAAGACGGAGTTCACGTCACCGCCGGACTGTGCCTCAATTTCAGATAATAATAATCAAACAAACAATACAAGATGGTAGATTCAGAAGAGATGAAGAAAGCGGAAGAACAGTATTCCGCCAGCAGTATCCAGGTTCTCGAAGGACTCGAAGCAGTGCGCAAGAGGCCTTCAATGTACATCGGAGACGTTTCCGAGAGGGGACTCCACCACCTCGTGTACGAGGTCGTGGACAACTGTATCGACGAAGCGATGGCCGGATTCTGCGACACTATTGCGGTGACTATCCTTCCCGACAATTCGATTAAGGTAGTGGACAACGGACGTGGTATCCCTACGGATATGCACGAGAAGGAAGGACGTTCGGCCCTCGAGGTCGTTCTCACCGTCCTCCACGCAGGAGGTAAGTTCAACAAAGACAGCTACAAGGTGTCCGGCGGTCTGCACGGTGTGGGCGTCAGCTGCGTCAATGCACTTTCAGACCTGCTGATCGCGGAAGTTCACCGAGAGGGCAAGATTTTCAAGCAGACCTATTCGAAGGGCAAGCCTACTTCGGCAGTTGAGGTAGTCGGAACCTGCGAAGATACCGGAACGACCATCACCTTCCATCCGGATGCCACCATTTTCACCCAGACTATAGTCTACAAGTACGACACTCTCGCCGCACGTCTGCGCGAACTTTCGTACCTGAACAAGGGCATCAGGATCACCCTCACGGACGAGCGTGAACTCGTGGACGAGTATGTGATCGACGAAAACGGCAACTCGAAGCCAACGGGCAAGCAGATCTTCAGGACCGAGGAGTTCTACTCCGAGCTGGGACTCAAGCAGTTCATCGGATACCTGGATGCCGGCGCCGACACCCTTATGCCCGAGCCGGTGGGTATTTCCTCCGACAAGATCATCCCTATCGACATAGCTCTCCAGTATAACACGGGTTACAGCGAGAAGATTTATTCCTACGTGAATAACATCAATACCATCGAGGGTGGTACCCACCTCCAGGGCTTCAAAATGGGCCTTTCCCGTTCGCTTAAGAACTACGCCGAGAAGAACAACCTCCTTGCGAAGCTCAAAGATCCGCTGGCTCCTGAAGATTTCCGTGAAGGTCTTACCGCCGTCATTTCCGTGAAGGTGGCTGAGCCCCAGTTCGAGGGTCAGACTAAAACCAAGCTCGGCAACCCCGAGGTCACTTCCGCAGTGTCGCAGGCTACTGACGCCGCGATGAGCAACTTCCTCGAGGAGAATCCGAAAATCGCGAGGGTCATAATCGAGAAGATAGTCCTCGCCGCAACCGCGCGTAATGCAGCCCGCAAGGCTCGTGAAATGGTCCAGAGAAAGACCTATCTGGGCGGCGCAGGTATGCCCGGCAAACTTGCCGACTGCTCCGAGAGGGATCCCGAGAAGTGCGAACTCTTCCTCGTGGAGGGAGATTCCGCAGGCGGTACCGCCAAGCAGGGCCGTGACCGTAAGACTCAGGCCATCCTCCCGCTTCGCGGTAAGATCCTGAACGTTGAGAAAGCAGCGGTGGACCGCGCTTTCGACAGCCAGGAAATCCAGAATATTTACACGGCTCTCGGCGTTACCGTGGCCCAGGAAGACGAGACCGGTGAGAAGCATATGGATCTGAGCAAGCTCCGCTATCACAAAGTCATCATTATGACCGATGCCGATGTGGACGGTTCGCATATCGCTTGCCTTATCCTGACATTCTTCTTCCGCTATATGTTCGACCTCATCAAGAACGGTTACGTGTATCTCGCAACTCCGCCGCTCTATCTCGTGAAGAAGGGCAAGGAGGAGATCTACTGCTGGACTGAGGAGCAGCGCGAACAGGCGGCTCTCAGCCTCGGCAAGGGCTCCGACAAGGGCTATACAGTACAGCGCTACAAAGGTCTCGGTGAAATGTCAGACGAGCAGCTCTGGGAGACCACAATGAACCCGGAGAAGAGGCGTCTGCGCCAGATCACCATCGAAAATGCGGCTCAGGCCGAGCGCACGTTCTCGATGCTGATGGGCGACGACGTGCCGCCTCGCCGTCAGTTCATCGAGGAGAACGCTCACTACGCAAACATCGACGCATAGCCGGATGAAAGTACCTTTCAGACTCAAGGTTTTTTCGCCTCTCATTCTTCTTTTCGCCGTCCTTCTGGCTTTCACGCCCAGGACTGCGAAATGGAGTTATGAGTACAGGAAGGGCTCTGTGTGGCAGTACGAAACCTGCCGCGCCAGGCTCGATTTTCCCATTCTGAAGACCGAGGCGCAGAAGGCGGAGGAGGCAGGAAGGAATTCCTCTGCCAACACTCCGTACTTCAAACTTTCGGACGAGGTCACCGCAGAGAATCTGGCGAAGGTCTCCGGGCTGGATTACCTGGCCCATCCGGAACTTGAACCTGCTGTGGTGTCTTCCCTCAGGAGCATCTATTCAAAGGGAGTGATATCCGACGCCGGACTGGTGGAGCTCGAGGGACACGACATTATCTATGTGCAGAGGGGCAAGCGTGCGCAGAAGGTGCCTTCGACGGAGGTCTATGGCCATACAGCAGCCCGTTCGGCGCTGCTGGCGAAGGTCTCTGAGGATTTCCCGAACGTAAGGGTGGATTCGCTGCTCCGCGCCTGCGGGGTGTACGACCTCGTCGTCCCGAATCTGGTCTTTGACGAGCAGCTCACCTCGCTCGTGGGCAGTCAGGCCGATAACACGGTCTCCGAGACCGTGGGCTTTGTCCGCGCAGGCGACGTTATAATCTCGAAAGGCGATATAGTCACGGAAGAGCTTGCCCAGGTCCTGGATTCGTACAAGGCCGAATATGAGCACAGCGTGCTGTCCGGTGGAAAGAACTGGCATTCGTGGCTGGCGAATATCCTTATCTGCCTCGCCATTCTGGTCTGCTTCTACTTCGCCATCCATTTCTCGAACCCGCTGGTGTTCAAGGACTATAACAGGTATCTGTATATCCTGACCCTGTTCGCCCTGATGGCGGCGCTGGAGATGGCCTGCATCAGGTTCTGGCCGAGATGGCTGCTCCTGGTGCCGTTCCCGGTGTTCGCACTTTATCTGAAGGCGTTCTTCAGGACGAGGGTCATCTACCCGGTCTATATAGTTTCGCTCCTCCCGTTGTTGCTTTTCGCATCGAACGGGCCGGCGCTCTTTCTGATGTACGTGACCTCGGGCACCGTGACGCTCTACGTGTTCAACAATTTCTCACGCGGAGTCAAGCAGTTCGTGCTGGCGCTTGTCACCTTTGCTGTCAGTGCTCTGGTGTACCTCGCCTGCGATCTGACGGGGCTCGTGAGTATGAACTTCCCGAAGGACTTTATCTTCCTTTTCATCGCGGCGTTCCTCCAGATTGCGGCATATCCCTTCATTTACCTTATGGAGAGAATCTTCAATCTGGTCTCTACGTCTCGCCTGGAAGAGCTTGCAGAAAACTCCAACGAACTGCTCAGGGAACTCGAAAAGAAGGCCCCCGGCACATTCCAGCACTCGCTTCAGGTGTCCGCTCTCGCGCAGTCGATTGCACGCGCGATCGGTGCTGATGAGTCTCTCGTGAAGGTGGGAGCCCTTTATCACGATATCGGGAAGATGAACAACCCTCTCTGCTTCGTGGAGAACGAATCGCTCATCTCTTCCGAAGAAATCAAGTATCACGCGGAGCTTACTCCAGTCCAGAGCGCCCAGGATATCATCAGGCACGTGTCTGACGGTATGGAGCTCGCTAAGGAGCATTATCTGCCCACGGTGGTGTCGGATTTCATCCTGACCCATCACGGCACTAGCTGCGTGTCCTACTTCTACGACAAGTTCCTGAAGGAAGGCGGAGATCCCGCTCAGAAAGAAGCGGATTTCTGCTATCAGGGCCGCAAACCTCAGACCAAGGAGCAGGTCATCCTTATGATCTGCGACGTGCTCGAAGCGGCCTCACGTACCCTCAAGGACTACTCTCCGGAGGCTATCTCCAACCTGGTGGACAGGCTCATCCAAGACAGGATCGATGACGGTCAGCTCGAAGAGTCTGACATCACCGTGAAGGAGCTTTCCACCGCAAAGCAGGTCGTGAAGACCTACATCGCCCAGATCCATCACGAAAGGATCAAATACCCCACGAGAAGAAAGAAATAATCACAACGAAATATGAAAATCACAAAGAAACAGGTAGACAAGCTCAACATCGAGCTTACAATGCACATCGAGGCGGCGGACTACGCCGAAATTGAAAGGAAAAAACTCGCGGAAGTCAGGCGTCACGCCGATTTCAAGGGCTTCCGCAAAGGTAACGTGCCTATGTCCCTAATCCAGAAGGTCTATGGCGGACAGGTGCTGGCAGACGCAGTGAATGAAGTGGTGGGAGAGTCGCTCGGTAAATATATCGACGACGAGAAGCTCCATATCCTCGGCGAGCCTCTCGGCAGCGAGAACCAGCCGGAGATCGAGTGGACCAGCGGCAACGATTTCGATTTCGTGTTCGATATCGCCCTTTCACCTGAGATCAAGGTCGAGGTGGAGAAGTCCGACAGTGTCGTGAACTACACCATCACTTCTTCCGCGAAGGAGAAGCAGGATATGGTCGCTTCGATGAAGAAGTACTATGAAGGACGCAAGGAAGAGAAGACCGACGAAGACATCGAGAAGGAGGTTGCAGAGCGTCTGGAGGCATCCAACAAGGACGAGGCGGCCTGGCGCCTGAACAAGGACATCCGTGACTTCTATGTGGCTAAGGCTGCAGTGGAGCTTCCGGAGGCTTTCCTTCGCAGGTGGCTGCTTCACGCCAATGAGGGCAAGGTTACTGAGGAACAGCTTGACAAGGAGTTCCCGGCTTTCCTCGAGGACTTCAAGTGGCAGCTCGTCAGGGGTTTCCTTATGAAGAAGTTCGGCTTCGAAATCGAGCAGAAGGATATCGAGGAGGCCGCAAAGGCTTTCGTGACCTATCAGTACGCGATGTATGGCATCGGAAACGTCCCCGAGGATATGATAGCCGAGGCTGTGAAGAATGTCCTGAACGACCGCAAGCAGATTGATCGCCTTGCCGAGCAGGTGGAGGATCAGAAGGTCCTTGCAAAGATCAAGGAAACCATCACCCTCAAGGCGAAGAAGATCACTTCCGAGAAATTCCGCGAGCTTAAGTAATGCTTGAAAGATTTATTCCGGTTCTGGCTATGGCTGCGCTGCTCCTCACAGGATGCGGCGCGGCCAAGTCCGGTCCGAAGGTCTATTCGGCCGGATTCGAGTGCAATGATACGTCTGCGGTTGTCAGGCCGCTTGTGCTCAAGGGCAAGGATTGGAAACCGGCGGGGGAGCCTGTTACCATCAGCTTCGAGCGTCAGGAAGGAGCTGTCACATCCCTCCTGGATTCACTGAAAATAGTTGATATCCAGGGTGTTCAATATGCTCGGTTTTCCTATCTGAACAGTTATGACGGAGGGAAGGAGCTGGATTATGCCGTTTCTCTGGTGGCTCTTGCCGACTGCGCGACGGAGACGGTCACTTTCAGCGGGCGCAACCTTAAGAATCCGTCGGCTTTGCCTGACTTCAAGATAGAGGGTATGTCGAATCTCGCGTTCGTGGAGAATCCGTCGCCGGCAACAGATTATCTTGCTGCCCTGATGGCCGCGGATGAGCGCCTGGTCGTCCTTCCGGAGGATGTTTATCTGACCGATAAGGCGATAGAATGGTGGTTGGATCGCAATCCGAAGGCGATGACCACGGCCAAGAAGTTCGAGATCGGCAGCATCCCGGCCGAGAGTTCGCTTGCCGCGGCGTTTGCGTCGGCGCGCAAGGAGGCCAAGGGCAAGTACCAGTGCGCCGCCATCGACGCCCGCGGCTACACCGTCCTCGTCATCCGCAACACCTCGAACGGTAATTACATTCTCGCCTGGGCTCTCCCTATCTGCACCAACCGCCAAACCCAGTGGTACTTGAAAAACTTCTACTTCGAAAACGAAACCACCCTTGCAATGATCTATTACAAAGGTAGTTCGATGACCAAAATTCGAATCAATCTGGCTAATAAATCTATCTTAAGGTAGAAGAATCACATACCTCACTCTTCAGACCTTCGCTTCGCTCATCCCACCTGACGCGCTTCGCGCTGGAGGTCCCCCCCGCTATCAAGCGCGGGTGCTTAGGGTCTTCAGAGTGAGGTATGTAATTCTTTAAACTAGTAGTACTGATAGAACAGTGCGATAGATTCCATTCCACCGAAGAGTTGTTTGAGCAGGTAACTCTCATTGGGGGAGTGGATGGTGTCGCGTTCGAGGCCGAAGCCCATCAGGAGCGGGTCGATTCCGAGGATCTGCTGCATTTCGGCGAGGACGGCGATGGAGCCGCCGCCGCGGCTGGGGACGGGTTCGATTCCGTAGACCTCTCCGATGGCGCGCGCGGCGGCTTTGTAAGCGTCCGAGCTGATGGGGATGAGGAATCCGTCGCCGCCTTCGCATTCTTTGACTTCGACGTGGACGTCTTTAGGGGCGATGCTCTCGAAATAGCGCTTGAAGAGGGGAGTGATCTCACGACTTAACTGGTTGGGTACCAGACGCATAGATATCTTCGCGTGGGCTTCGCTGGGAAGGACGGTCTTGGCGCCTTCGCCGGTGTAGCCGCCCCAGATTCCGCAGACATCCAGGCAGGGCCTGATACCGGTGCGTTCGAGGGTAGTGTAGCCTTTTTCGCCGCGCACTTCGTCGATTCCCAGGAACTGCTTGTATTCGTCTATGTCGAACGGGGCTTTCGAGAGGAGGGCGCGGTCTTCCGCGGAGAGCTCCACGACTTTGTCGTAGAAGCCGGGAACGGCGACGCGCTGGTTCTCATCGTGGAGCTTCGCTATCATTTCGCAGAGGACGGTGATGGGGTTTGCCACCGCTCCGCCGTAGTGGCCGCTATGGAGGTCTTTATTGGGACCGGTGACTTTGACTTCCAGGTAGCTGAGGCCACGCATTCCGCAGTTGATGCTCGGGACCTTTTCGCTTATCATAGTGGTGTCCGAGACGAGGCAGATATCGGCCTTCAGGAGGTCTTTGTGTTCGCGCATCCAGTCGGGGAGGCTGGGACTGCCGATTTCCTCTTCGCCCTCGAAGATGAACTTCACGTTATGGCGCAACTTGCCCGTGCGGACCTGGTATTCGAAGGCCTTTATGTGCATAAAGAGCTGGCCCTTGTCGTCGTTGGCCCCGCGCGCCCAGATGGCGTCGTCGTGGATGACGGGCTCGAAAGGGTCCGTAAGCCATTTGTCGAGCGGCTCCGGCGGCTGGACGTCGTAGTGGCCGTAGACCAGCACGGTCTTCGCCGTGGGGTCGATTATCTTCTGGCCGAACACGACCGGGTTGCCCTTGCTGGGGTAGACCGCCGCTTCGTCGGCTCCCGCTTCGAGCAGGAGCTCCGCCAGCCTTTCGGCGCAGCGTTTCATATCCGGTTTGTTCTCGGCCTTTGCGCTGATGGACGGGATTCTCAATAGGCTGAAGAGTTCCTCGAAGAAGCGCTCTTTATTTTCCTGGATGTACTGTTTCATAAATTGCTATCGAAATAGTCGGTTATTTTCTGATATAGGTAGACGCGTTCGCCGCGCACCATATTGTGGTCGGCCGTCGGGAAGGGGAAGTAGTCGACCTGCTTGCCGGCATTTATGCAGGCCTGCACGAAGCTCAGGGAGTGCTGCCAGACGACTGTGACGTCGTTTGCCCCCTGGCAGATGAGGAGCTTAGCTTCGAGCTTGTCGGCTTTGTCCTGGAGGCGGGTGAGGGCGAAGCCGTCCGGATTGGTCGCTTCAGTGTCCATATAGCGCTCGCCGTACATAACTTCGTACCAGCTCCAGTCGATCACGGGACCGCCTGCGACCGCCACCTTGAAGACGTCCGGATACGTGAGGGCCATCGTTATGGTCATAAAGCCGCCGTAGCTCCAGCCGTGCACGCCCACACGCTCACGGTCCACCCACGGCTGCTCGAGCAAACGGTTGATCCCCACCATCTGGTCGGCCATTTCGGCCTGCCCGCACCGGCGGTTGATCGCCTTCTCGTAGGCCGCTCCGTGGTTGGAGGTGCCGCGGTTGTCCTGGACATAGACCACATAGCCCTTCTGGGCCATAAGCAGCTCCCACATCCGGATGCCGCCCAGCCAGCTGTCTTTGACCATCTGCGAGTGCGGCCCGCCGTAGACATAGACTATCAGGGGGTATTTCTTCGAAGGGTCGAAGCCGAGGGGTTTGTAGAGACGGTAGTGGTTCTCAAACTGCCCGTCCGCGCTGGGAACGGTGCCGAATTCGATCTCCGGCACGGCGTATTCCGCGAGAGGGTCGTCGACTGTCAGCTGTTCGCCCGAAGGCTTGCACTTGGAGTTGTAGTACTGGACGAATCCAGGCTCCGAGAAGCGGCTGTAATGGTCTGTAATGTTGTTTTCCTTGACGAGGACGGTGTGCCAGCCGCGCTCTTTCGTGATGCGCTCCGGTTTGCCGAGTTTTGATTTAAGGGCTGTCTTGCCGGGGGTGAGTTTGATTCTGAAAAGATGCCGCTCGGCAGGGGAGACTTCGGCCGAATAATAGTATACGTACCCCGCCTGATACTTGATGAACTGGACATCTGCAGGTGCGGGAGTGACACGTTTAATCCTTCCGTCGAGGTCGACCAGGTAAATGCCCTTGTAACCGTCGCGGTTGTCGGTGAAATAGAGGAAAAGGTTGTCGGTGAGCTGGACCTGCGGCAGGTAAGGTTCAACCCAGGCATCGTTGTGCTCTTCAAGTATGGTTTTTATCAGTTCTCCGGTCTTCGCGTCATAGAGGTTAAGATGCAGGTCGTGCTGGCTGCGGTCGAGCACTTGCACAAGTATCTTATCCTCGCCCATCCAACTTACAGCGGTGATATATCTATCCGGGCCGAAGTCGTTGATTTTCAGGGTCGTATTGTGATATTGTCCCTTATCAAAAACGACGAGTTGCACCCTTTCGGAAGCCGTCCCGTTCATAGGATATTTGAGGGGAATCAGGCTGGCGGTTTTGATGTCCAGCAGAGGGAATTCGGGTACGAGAGATTCGTCTTTGGAGTAGAAGGCAAGACGGCTTCCTTCGGGCGAAGGGAAGAGCCCGCCGTTGATGCCGAATTCGTTGCGGCTGACGCTTGTGCCGCAGTGGAGATTGGGGGGCAGATTCAAGGCTACCCAGACAGTGTCGCCTTCCTCCAGGTAATAAACACCTTTCTCTTCGTGAACCTTGTAATACGGTTCCTGGTAGTCGGGCATATCCATCCTGGGGAATACGGGAAAGACGCTTCGGTCGATGGTGGCCTCCCGCATCGTGAGGATCTTGCCGTCCGGATTGGTTTCCGGCTTTATTTCTATCACATTGCCCAGCGCGAGGGCGATCAGAATGCTCAGTATCATACACAAATATATGAATTCTGGCTCGAAAATCATTATCTTTGCTATATGAGTTACATTCAGGTATGTCTGCCGTTGAAGTTGGATTGGAATCCGTGGTATACGACCACGGAGGAGGTCCACGTGGGGCAGAGGGTGGCCGTGCATTTTGCGCGGAAGCCCTATGTGGGGGTGGTCGTGAGCGTGGGCGGACAGCCGGACGTGAAGACCGTGCTTCCCATAGATTCGGCGGAGACAGGCCTGGCTGACATCACTCCCGAGGAGTTTAAGCTCTGGGACTTCGTCTCCTCATATTATATGTGCACGCTCGGAGAGGTCTATAAGGCGGCGTATCCGGCGGAGAAGGTGCGCTTTGAAAAGGTCTCTGCGAGGATGGCTGCGAAGAAGAAAACTCAACCGGCGGAAGAGCCCAAGGCGTTCCAGGATACTTTGGATTTCGGCGAGAAGCCGGTGCTGCTGCGAGGGACGGACCGTGTGCCATACTATCTTGATGAGATACGCAGGACGCTGGATGCCGGGCATAATGTGCTGATTCTGGAGCCGGAGACGGATTTCGGTTTCAGCCTTCGCGATGCGCTGGCCCGTGCCCTCAAAGGCAGGCTGATGTTCTATGGGGCCACATCCGGCCAGAAAGAAAAGAGGGAAGTGATAGACGCCGTGCGCGAGTCGCTGAAGCCGGTGGCGGTGATAGGGGTGCGCTCGACCGTGTTCCTGCCGTGGAATAACCTGGGGCTGGTGATTGTGGACGAGGAGCAGGATGTGTCGTTCAAGCAGAGCGAGCCCGCGCCGCTGTACAACGGACGCGATGTGGCCGCTATGCTCACCCGCCTCCACGGTGCCCGCCTGATTCTGGGCTCGGCTTGTCCCTCGCTCGAGAGTCTGAGCAACTGCATCAGCGGCAAATACGAACTGGTGCCGGTCAGCGAGACCCTGCCGTCCGTGGAGATTATCGACATCCCGGCTGAGAAACACAAACGCGGAATGGTGGGGAATTACTCACGTCGGGCGCTGGAGGAGATCAAAGCGCTGCCGGCGGATGCGCTGGTGACAGTCGTCCGTTGCTATCAGACGGAGGAAGATGCGGTCGCGGAGATGCGCTCTGTGATTCCGGACCGCGATCCGCAGCTGCTGACTGCAGTCGCCGCCCGGAAATCCGCTTCGCATAGCGCTCTGACGCTGGTTCTGCAGGCTGATTCACTATTTGACAAGTCTGACTTCAGGGCTGATGAAAAGGCTCTGCAGATGCTTTGCTCCATACGCGCTCACACGGATAGGCTGCTTGTCCAGTGCGGTGCTTCTTCGCACCCTGTTTATAAAGCTTTGGTCTCGGGTGGTCTCGCCGGGCTCGAAGAATTGCTGGCAGAAAGAAAATCTTTTAAGCTTCCGCCGTATACCCGTCTTGTGGATATGCGCGACAAGGGCTCTGTCGTTCGCCGCGAGGTCCTTCAGCGTGACTCTTCACTCGCCGCCCGCAAGCAGGAGTTGAAGCTCAAATATGGCGCGTTGTACACCTTCGACGTGGATCCGCTGTAAATAGTTACCCTTCGGGAGAAAAATGCGCCTCCCGCTGCAAAAAAATTTGGCGCGTTAATTTTTTTATCTATCTTTGCAGTCCCAATCGGGACTAACTGCTGGGTTCGTATAACGGTTAGTACTCGAGATTCTCAATCTCGCAATAGGAGTTCGATTCTCCTACCCAGTACGAAGAAGGGAT
>JAGAAF010000037.1 GCA_017615435.1 Bacteroidales bacterium | reverse complement strand
AGGACGAGATGACTTATCCCGGCCAGGTCAAGATCACTGTGATCAGGGAAACCAGATCGGTCGCTATCGCTAAATAGCGGCGATCATCTTTTCGAACAGGGCGGTCATCTTGCTGGTAGCTTGATTGGCCGCCTTTACTATTTCTTCTCCGTCCGTGACATAGTCGTCGGGCATATCCTCGCGGGCGAGGTCCGTGATCACGGACATACCGAACACTTTCAGGCCGCAGTGGCGGGCGACTATCACTTCGGGGACGGTGCTCATACCCACAGCGTCGCTGCCTATCACGCGGAAGAATTTATACTCAGCCCTGGTCTCGTATGAGGGACCGGTGCAGGCCACATAGACGCCGTCCTGAAGATGGATGCCCATCTCGCGGGCGAGCCTGAAGGCCAGCCTGCGAAGCTCCACGTCGTAGGGGTGCGTCATATCGGGGAAGCGGGGACCGAATTCGTCGGCGTTGGGGCCGATGAGCGGGTTGGGCATCATATTGATCTGGTCCTTGATGACCATAAGGTCGCCTACACGGTAGCTGAGGTTGAGGCCGCCTGCTGCGTTCGACACGAACAGATATTTTATGCCGAGAAGCTTGAGCACCCTGATGGGGAAGGTGACCTGCTCCATAGTGTAGCCCTCATAGAAGTGGAAACGGCCCTGCATAGCCACCACCTTCTTTCCGCCGAGATCGCCTATTACGAGGCGGGATTTATGACCGATGGCGGTGCTGACGGGGAAGCCTGGAATCTCGTTGTAGGGTATGATCGAAGGGTTTTCGATCTGCTCGCCCAGCGAACCGAGTCCGCTTCCGAGTATGACTCCGATTTCGGGGGTTACGTTTCCGCTTTTCGAGCGTATGTATTCGACTGCCTTGAGATAGGGTGCAAGTATTTCTGACATAGTTATAATGATGCTATTAATTCTTTGAAAATGCGGGTTAGTTTGGAGGCTGCGGCGTCAGCGGCTTTCACCACATCCTCGCCGTCGTTCTCGTAATCGTCGGCGAAATCTCCGGACGCTTCGTTGGTGACGACCGACATACCGAAGACGCGCATACCGCAGTGACGGGCCACGATGACCTCGGGGATGGTGCTCATACCCACCACATCTCCGCCCACGGTGCGGTAGAACCTGTATTCGGCCGGGGTTTCGTAGGAGGGACCGGTATCGCCGAAATACACGCCTTCGTGCAGCGACCAGCCGAGCTTCGACGCTATTTCGTGGGCTTTACGGATGAGGGCGGGATCGTAGGGCCTCGTCATATCCGGGAAGCGCGGGCCGAGTTCGTCGAGATTCGGGCCGATCAGCGGGTTGGGCAGCATACTGATATGGTCATTTATGATCATAAGGTCGCCGATATGGTATTCGGGGTTGATGCCGCCTGCGGCGTTGGACACGAAGAGCGTGCGCACTCCGAGGAGGAACATTACCCTTATGGCCATAGTGACGGTGGTCATCGGGTAGCCCTCGTAATAGTGGAAGCGGCCCTGCATAGCGATAACCGTCTTTCCGGAGAGACGGCCGATTATGAAGTTGCCTTTATGGCCGACGGCGGTGCTGACCGGGAAATTGGGAATCTGCGAGTAGGGGAGGACCTGCGGATCCTCGATGCTGTCCGCGAGGGATCCAAGGCCGCTGCCCAGGACTATGCCTACCTCGGGCTTGGGGCCTGAAATGAAATCAGCCACGTAAGACGCGGCTGCTTTCAAGGTGTCGATACTAAAAGTTGTCATCGGAGGATTCGTCTTTCTGCCGCTGGGGAATCTCTCCTCCGAAGCAATTGTCCTTGATGTAGGCTATGACGTCGTCCAGCCCTTCGCGGAACTTTTCGAAATCCTCTTTATAAAGGAAAATCTTGTGCTTGTCGAATGAGAAACTGCCGTCCGCGTTGTTGTGGCGCTTGCTCTCCGTGATAGTGAGATAGAAGTCTTTCTGACCCCTTGTGGATTTTACATCGAAGAAATATGTACGTTTTCCGGCTCTGACGGGTTTGGAGAACACGTCATCTGAACCTCTTTCTTCCCTGAACGAATCGTAATCTTCCTTGTACATAGTCATTAATTGGTTATTTTACTTAATGCAAAATTAGAATTTTTTTCGATTACTGATTATATTTGCAGGAATTAATTGACATACCATAGGATGCTAAACAGAAGAATCTTGCGTATCAAGGCGTTCAAAACGGTGTACGCCCTGGCAGAAAATCCGGAAATGACACAGAAGGAGGCGCTGGACCAGCTTGAGGCCTCGTGTCAGGCGACCCGGGATCTGTATCTCTTTATGCTGGCCCTTGTGCCCGCCCTCACCGATGAGGCGAAGACCCGTATCGAGGCCGCCAGAGGGAAGTTCCATCCCACTGAAGAGGAGAAGCATCCCAATATGAAATTCGCGGAGAATTTAATCGCTCCGCTTCTTGCCTCAGATCCCGATTTCCGCAAGCTGGTGGAGAAGAAAAAGCTCGGCTGGGATCAGTACGACGCATTCCTTTGGCATCTTTACGACTCGGTGAAAGCCTCCTCCTATTATGCCGATTATATGGCATCCGAGGAGCGCAGCCTGGCATCCGACGCAAAACTCTGGATATCCATTTTCGAAAACGAACTTGTGGACAACAAGGACCTCGAGGACATACTCGAGAGCCTCTCGATCTGGTGGAACGACGATCTCGCCTACGCGCTGACGTACTGCTGCCACTCAATGGATGATTTCGCCGCCGGCAAGCGCTGGGCGCTGCCGGAGCTCTACCTCAGCCAGCTTCCCGGTCAGGAGGGCAAGGATTCCGACCGCGATTTCGTGGTGGGAATAGTCCGCAAGGCTGTGGCGACATATCAGAAGTCGGTCGAAGAGATAGCGAAACTCACTCCGAAATGGGATATCAACCGCATCTGCACCACCGACCTGGCGCTGATAGTCACAGGTATGGCGGAGTCTGCGGCCTTCCCATCGATCGCTCCGAAGATCATTATGAACGAGTATGTGGAAATCAGCAAGTTCTACAGCACTCCGGAGAGCAAGGCCTTTGTCAACGGCCTTCTTGACAAGCTTATCAACAAAACAAAATAACAAACGATTATGACACTCTTTACATTACTTCAGGCTGCACCCGCAGCAGAACAGGCACAGGGCAGCCAGTGGAGCTTCTGGATTATGATCATCGCGCTTTTCGCGATTATGTGGCTCTTTATGATCCGTCCGCAGCGCAAGCAGCAGAAGGAGCTTGAGAAGTTCCGCAACGAACTCAAGAAAGGCGACAAAGTGATCACCGCCGGCGGCATCTACGGCACCATCGCTGAAATCGAAGACAGGACCGTCCTTCTCAAGGTGGACGGCGACGTCAAGCTCAGGGTGGACAAGAGCTCCATCGTGCGCGACAGCTCCGATACCCAGGCCGCGAAGTAATACTCCGTCGTGAAACGGTCTACCTCATTCGTGCTGGCCGTGGTGGCCTCCCTGGCCATCTGGCTGATCGGCAATCTCTCCCAGGAGACTACCGGTCTGGTCAGCGTGCCCGTGGTCGCCCATAGCTCCATAGTCGGCCGCAGCGAGGCTGCGATGGAGAGCGTGCAGGTAACGGCGAACGTCACCGCATCGGGATTCCGTCTGCTGGGACTGTCGCTGCGCGGGGGAAGGCCGGTCGACGTGGTGATGGATCCCGAACATTTCCGTCATACGGAAGGCGATTTCTTCACCGTGTCGGCGAACAATCTCGTACGCTACACGGAGGCGATCTACGGCGCTCAGACCAAGGCGCAGTTCGCTTCGGATTACATCACGGTGCGTTTCGCGCCGGAGTCCTTCAAGAAGATCCCGGTAGTGCCCGTGAGGCAGATCCGCTTCCGCGAACAGTATATGGCCACGAGCGATATCAGGCTCTCGCCGGATTCCGTGCTTGTCTACGGCAATCCTTCGCGCATAGCCGGGATAGGGCAGGTGCTGACCCGCCAGATTTCGAAGCACGATGTGGACCGCAGCCTTCACGGCAAGGTGAAGCTGGAGGTTCCCGCCGGGACTCGCCTTTCGGCCAGGGAGGCATCCTATTCCCTCGAGGTGTCGCGTTATGTCGGCATCAGGGAGAAGGTGAAGGTGGGCGTGCGCAACGTCCCCGAGGGGAAGATCCTTTCGATTTACCCTCCGACTGTGGATATCAGTTTCCGCTTCATTTTCCCCATCAGCGGCAACCCCGCAGGTTCAGCGGACTTCTATGTGGACTACAACGAGTTCGCGGCTTCGATAGGAGGAAAGTGTATGGTGCGGGCTGAAGGTCTTCCCGAGATGACAATCTCGTGGGAGGCTGATCCGCAGTTCTGCGACTGTGTGGAATCGGAGGTCTCCGGCCGTGAATAAGATACTGGTCACAGGGCTTATAGGGGCGGGGAAGTCGGAGGTTTGCGCTTATCTGGCAGGCCTCGGTTATTCCGTCTACGACTCTGATTCGCGTACCAAGGCGCTGTACTGCTCGACTCCCGGGCTGAAAACACGCATTGAGGAGGCCATAGGATGCCCGTTCTCGGAAATAGAGATCATCTTCCGGGATGCGGCGAAACGCGAAGCCCTCGAGGCTGTGGTCTATCCTTTGGTGCTCCAAGATTTTCGCCGTTTTTGCGCAGAATCATCAGCTGAAACGGTTTTTTTCGAGTCGGCAGTAGCTTTCGGCAAGGAACAGTTCGCAGGGGAGTTCGACAAGACAGTTTTGGTACGTGCTCCGTATGATGTGCGTTTGTCCCGCAATCAAAAGGTGGGACAGAGAGCTTCCTCTCAGGAAGAAATGCCTTTGGGAAAGGCGGATTACATAATAGATAATAATTCCGGTCTGCGCGAATTGCACGACCAGGTGGATAGAATGATAAAAACGTTTAAGATATGAAAACAGATCTCTCCAAGATTCTTTCGGTTTCCGGTCAGCACGGGCTGTACCGTTACCTCGCCCAGGCACGCGGCGGCATCATCGCCGAGTCGTTGGCGGACGGAAAGAGGACAGTGTTCGACGTAAGGAACAGGATTACCACTCTGGCAGATATCTCCATCTTCACGGATGAGGGTGAGATGAGGCTTTCGGAGGTATTTCTTGCCCTTCAGAAGGCACTGGACGGCAAGGAAGGCCCTTCAGCGAAGGCGGCTGACGCCGAACTCAAGGCACTTTTTGCCAAGGCTGTGCCTACTTACGATGCCGACCGTTTTTATGTGTCGCATATGCGTAAGATCGCTGACTGGTACAACGAACTTCTGAAGTACGCATCTTTCGATTTTGAAACCGAAGAAGAACAGCCCGCTGAAGCTTAGGGCGGTTACTCTCGGTTGCTCCAAAAACCGTGTGGACACCGAACATCTCCTCTCGCAGCTGGGAGGGGATTTCGTCGTTGTCCCCGAAAGTTCGTCTGAGGCGGTAGATTACCTTTTGATGAACACCTGCGGCTTTATCGGCGACGCCAAGCAGGAGAGCATAGACGCCATTCTTGAAGCGGTGGAGCTGAAAAAGCAGGGGTTGGTCCGATCGCTCGTGGTGTTCGGCTGCCTCAGTCAGCGCTATTCCAAAGAACTGCCCGGGCTCATCCCGGAGGTGGACGCGTGGTTTGGCGCACGTAATTTCGATGCGCTGCTCCGTTATCTCGGGGTAACTCCGGATCACTCCAAATGCAGCAGGCGCGTTCCGACCGACTGCGGACCCGGGACTGCTTATTTGAAGATTTCGGAAGGCTGCAACAGGCGCTGCTCATATTGCGCCATCCCCTATATCCGCGGAGCTCACCGTTCGGTGCCGATGGAGGAGCTTATAGAAGAGGCTTCCAACCTGGCGGCTGCCGGTGTCAAAGAATTGATATTGATAGCTCAGGACACAACCTACTACGGGCTTGACCTTTATAAGAAGCGCTGCCTTGCCGAACTGATTCGAAAACTGTCGGCAATTCCGGGAATCGAGTGGATACGTATCCACTATTCTTATCCGGCAGATTTCCCCGAGGATGTTCTTGAGGAGATGGCGACCAACCCCAAGGTCTGCAAGTATCTCGATATCCCTCTGCAGCACATTTCGGACAGTGTTCTTGCGAAGATGAGACGTCACGTCAACGGTTCCTGGACCAGGCGTCTGATAAGGCGGCTGCGCTCCCGTGTGCCGGGAGTAGTCCTTCGCACTACTATGATAGTGGGGCATCCCGGAGAGGGATCTCTGGAGTTCGAGGAACTGGTGAATTTCTGCCGCGATGCCGCTTTCGAGAGGCTTGGGGCTTTTATGTACAGCGAGGAAGAGGGCACCTACGGCGCAAGAACCTTCGAAGATGAAGTGCCTGTAGAGGTCAAACAACACCGGCTTGAGTATCTGATGCAGCAGCAGGCCGATATATCCCTCGCGTTCAACAAGAGCCGGGTCGGCTCTGTGGAGCGGGTTATAGTCGATTCTGTCGCTCCCGGCGGAAAGCTTGTATGCCGCAGCCAGTATGAGAGCCCTGAAGTGGACGGGGAAATAATCGTTTCGATTCCTGACGGGACTGATGCGGAAGCTTTGCTTGGAGAGTTCATCCAAGTACGCATAACAGGGGCCGACCTCTACGACCTCGAGGCTGTATTTGCCTCATAATCCGTTACACGGGTAAGTCCCCAGAGTTTCGTTTTTGATACACGATACCTGATGTCGAAACATTCGCAGAGTATGCTTCCCGGCCTTATGCCCACCAGTCTGGTGAAATAATCGCATCTTAACCCCATCGCTTCCAGAAGAGGCGTAATCCATACAGTCCGGCCGGATTGGATGAGACTCTCCAGTATGTCGTGATTGTTTTTCAGGATTCCCATCACTGATGCACGGGACTGCTTGATTCTATTCTTTCTTTTGTTATGCCAGGCGTCCTTGCAGCGCTCGCTGCAGAACAGCTTGTCCGCCCGCCCGACAAGGGGCGCGCCGCAGTTAAGGCAGTATTTCAGTTTTTCCTCCATAGGAGCAAAGTAGCAAACAACCGGTCACTGCGAACACCCGAAAATTTTATTTTTCATAAAAAAATATTTTTCGGTCGGAAACTATACTTTTCAGTTCTGGTTTTCCGTTAAAGAAAACTCACCCGTATAGAAAGAAAACATCCTATTCCTAAAGATTCGTATTTATTTTCCGAATCCGGTCACAACTGCTTCCAGGGCCGATTTAATCTCCTCACCTTTGCATTACTCCTTTCGGGCCGCGGACCTATGAGGAGCGAAGTTAAACCTATAATACTAAAGAAAAACTTTATGGAACAATTAAACAGAATCGAGTTAAGGGGAGTCATCGGAACAATCAAGACTCAAGTCATCTCGGGGAGTAAAATGTCGAGGTTTTCAGTTGCTACATCCAGGGCGTACAAAGACAAAGAAGGGGTGGCGCAAATCGACACTACCTGGCACAATGTAGTCGCCTGGGAGAACGACAAAATACAAGATCTCGACAAACTCAAAACGGGCAGCAAAGTCTATGTCTCCGGAAGGCTCCAAACCAAAAAATTCACCGGACAGGACGGGGTGGAGAGGATCTCTTTTGAAGTGGTCGCTCTTAAGGTACTGCTCATCGAGTCCGAAGAGCCCCTGCAGTACGAATTCTAAACCCAATTTATTATTAACCTGACTAAACTTCATCATAATTATGAAACAGAAAAGCACATTATTTATCGTATTCGCGTTTGCTCTTGCAACGCTGTTTTATTCCTGCAATAAGTTCGAGGCACCCGCGTCTCAGGGTGTTCCAGACCAGAGATATAACATAAATGTTACTTTGGGCGGGGCCGCCGTGGAAGTGGAAACAAAGGCCACCGGAGAGGCCGCTGCAGTCTCTGCGAACGAGGCGAGCGTCAGCTCTCTTCAGGTACTGGTTTTCAGGGGCGATTTCCTCGACGCTTACGGCACTGCGAACTCGAGTTCGGTGTCGGTTTCCTGCACCGCCGGAACTAGAACTATCTATGCGGTCGTCAATGGCCCCGACCTTTCGGCCGTCACTTCTCTGTCGGCTCTTGAAAGTACGGTGGTGGACCTGTCTGCCAATTCGACAAATTCGTTCGTTATGGTCGGAAAGACTTCCACAACTCTCCCGGGAACAAAATCTGTGACTGTACCCGTGTCGAGGATGGTGTCGAGAATCGTACTCAAGAAGATTACCCGAAACTTCCTCGCTCCGGCGCTTCAGGGCCTCTCGTTCAGGGTTGATTCGATCTATGTTATCAACGCCGCCGGCAATATCAATTACAAGCTCGACGCTGCGCCGGGTAAATGGTACAACCAGTCAAAGGACAGGGGAGAACTCGCAGCCCTGCTTAGGGATACTCCCGGCGCAACTATCGCCAACAACGCCTCATACTCCACTCCTCATTACTTCTATGTAATGCCGAATCCCGCTACTTCCAAAGTCACAAGGCTTGTGATAGTGGCCACTCTGGGCACTCATAAGTACTACTATCCGGTGAATCTCCCTGCTATGCAGAACAACAAATCGTATGAAATCGCGGGAGTTACCATCAAGAGGGGCGGAAGTGACAATCCCGACACGCCCGTGTCGTCGGATGACATTTCCTTCAGCGTGACTGTTTCGGGCTGGACAACCAGCGATATCGCCGAACAGATAATCTAGCGGACCGATGAGAACCATACCTTTCATATGTATGTGCGCCCTTTGTTTAGCCTCGTGCTCAATCAAGACGGACAGAACCGCCTGCCCCGGCCTCGTAAGGCTGTTTGCGAGCGGCGGAGACGAAGACCTGATGCAAGTGTTTGCCCAGGGAACAACCTCTATGTATGAAGGGCAGATATCCAAGGAAGGCGACATTGCCGAGTTGGACTTCGAAATCGAAAGGGGGCCTATGCTCCTCTCGGTGATGAGCGGGCTTCACGGTTGTGAGCTGGAAAACGGTAAGGTGATGATAGGGCAGGGCGGAGAAATGGACGAGATTTATGCAGTTTCGGACAGTTTGGGTATTTATTCCGACATAGTGGAAGTGTCGTTTGTTCTTCATAAGCAGTTCGCCCTGCTTTATCTCACCATTATAGAATCCGAGAGCGCGTCTTATCCCTTCTATGTGAAGGTAAAGGGCAATGTCTGCGGTATGGATTACAGAAATCTTACTCCGGTAAGCGGCCCGTTCTCGCGGACGGTCCATCCTGTAATCGGGGAGTATCACATTATTTGCCTTCCTCGTCAGTTGGACGACTCGCTGGAGTTGGAATTCTACGACAGGAATATGACAAAGGCCGATGACGCCCCTGTGGACAGAATAGCTCTGGGCGATTACATAAAGGCCGCCGGCTATGACTGGGACAGAGAAGATCTCGAGGATTTGTATGTGAATGTGGATTACACCAACGCAGGCGTGTCGGTTCAGATCCGCCAATGGGAAAAGATAGAATTATGAGAAAGATAACAATAATAGCGGCGCTGGCGGCACTGTGCGCCCTTTCGTGCGAGCCGCTTGAGCAGAGTCCTGCGGGCGACTCATCGCAGGAAATGGTCCGTGTGTCCGTCAGGGCGTCGCAGGGAACGAAGAGCGCAATGCAGATTTCGGAAACCGCCGTGTCGAACATCAATGTCTATGCTTACCGGGGCGGTCAGCTCGAGACTGAATCCTTCGCTGAGGACGACGAAATCGAGCTTCTGCTTGTGAGGAATGCCGCATACAGGATATATGCGCTTGCCAACTGCGGCGAGATTCACGCTCCGATGCTGGAAAGCGATCTGTCCACGATCAGCGTGACTCCCTCGGATATGGTTATGTGCTTCCGTGAAGGCAGACAGATGGTGGCCGGCGCTTCTCAGACCCCGCTGGAGCTGCCCCTTACGCGACTGTTCGCACGTTACATCCTCCGACTGGACAATAATCTTGAGAAATGTGACTATCAGATTACTTCGGTGGAGGTCTTGCAGCAGGCGGCCGCCGTGAGGCCTTTCGCCGCGGCGAGCGCGGCAGCGTCAACCATCCGCGGCGACACCGCCACGGCGGCCGATCTTACCGCCTTGAACAATGGCCGGAGCGCGGTGTTCTATATCCCGGAGAATTGCCAGGGAGTTTTGCTCCCAGGCAATTCAGACCCGTGGGAGAAGGTGCCTTCGAACATCCCGGCAGCCAAACGGACATTGTGCACTTATCTCCACATAGAAGGTGAGTGGACGACTGGCGGCGCTGTCGCCGACCTCAGTTTCAACCTGATGCTTGGCGCGGACAACTGCACTGATTTCAATGTGACCCGAAACTCTTCGGTGACCATCACTCTTTCGCTCAGCGATTCGGGCACCTGCAGAAGCAGCTGGAAGGTGGATATGGACAACCTGGATGACGATCGGGTGCTGGCGTTCTCCAACTCGCAGCAAGTATTGATGCAGGAAAGCGGATGGACTCAGATTCCCCTTACCGTAAGTCCTCCCGATCTGTCATATTCGGTGTCCCTTACAGGCCCCGACGAGCCTGTGATGGAAGCCAAGGTGGAGAACGGCAGGGTGTATGTGAGGGGAATCTACTACGGAGACCTCCGTCCGACCTCGACCCTTACGGTGACTTCGTGGGACGGAAGAGTGTCGGCATCCATACTTCTCACGCTAAGTTATCAGATGGGGGCGTTCGAGAACTACTCCTACCTCCGTCCGGATTATCCGGGCCAGTACGGATATCTTCAGTTGACAAATGTAAGCGAATCGGATCCGGTGCGTGTGGAGACCGGACAGTGGAACACCACGATAGCAGGATACAAAAGCGCATCCGAGAATATAGAATATCATTATGACGCTCAGAATCACGTAGAGTATTATGTGGCCCATAACCAGCGCATAGTTTATATCCGTATGCTGCAGGCCGGCGGGGCGACCACTTATGTGCAGATGACTCAGCACCATACCAGGACGAAGTTGTTGATGTCAGGCGTGGTGAATCCCGGACTGGCGATAGACGACTCTTTTGTCTCAGAAGCGGGAAACCGGCAGTACAGCGGACTGCATTCGCTATATTACGACACGGTGACGCCTGTCTATCTGCTCGGGAAGAACGGTGCGCGGCTGGATCTGGAGTCGTTCAAGATTCCGCTTGCCCTCTTGACGTACAAGAACAAATCATCTTCGCAGCAGGATAGGGTAAGCGATTTCCTGGACTTGTATGGGGCGCCGTCGATCAGTGGCGGAGGAGCGAACTACGGCTTTCTGAATGCGACAATCGCGGGGGTAGGTTGCGAAGAAATTGCCCAGTCCGGCAATCTGGCCAGCGTGTATCTATACGGCCTGACCGATTTCGGCACGTCGAATCCGACCTATGCAATCAATGCAAGCCTTACGATGGCAAGCGGGGTCGTGATTAGTGCAAGCGGCACTATTACGGGCAAACCGGCATTCCCCTCGCAGAGGTATCTGGGATCAGTTTACAACTACCAGATAGCGCCCGGAAGTTTGAGAAACAGCTCTTCGTCAATTGATTTCACTTCAGGAGGGGATTACCTGGACCCCACTTTCAATAATGTAACGTGGAGTATAGTCCATATCGACGGTGGTGCTTGCGACAATCCTTCGGCGGCATACTCTGCCGGAACGGCTGATAAGTATTCAACCGGGGCCTCCGTGTCCGGTTCTTCCTTGAGTTTTTCGGAAATAAGCAGTACTGTGTTTCCCGCCTGCGGGGCGCTGGGGCTCAGAGGGACGGTAACAAATCCGCATTCCGGGAGGTCGTACACGGGTTATTATAGCCTGTCCCTGATCCTGTATTTGAGTGTGGGGTGTTCCGTGGTTTTCGAGAATTCGAAGATGTACGTCAATTTCAAACCGTTCTGTGACTATGCCTTGCAAAGTGATATCTACTCCTCCTGGTCAGGTGGTTTCCCTCTCTCGATAGGTGTGATAAGCGAGTTCAACTCCTCGGCTTATCAGATATGGGTTCCCAGTATCAACCGTATCGGTGTCCTCTCAATCAGTGGGATTCCTGCACCCGGCAGCCTGCAGAGCTTGATCGGCACTTTGAGTTCCGATATGAGCCGTTTCCGCTTTTCCTTTACCGTGAACGAATATACGTCCGGTTCATTGTTGCTGGACCGTTCGGCTACCGACCTGTCTGAAAACAAAGGTTGGAAGGCAGACGGCAGCAAAGGTTACTATTACCTCGTAAGGCAGTATGATGTGGGAAATATGAGCGTCGGAAAATACAACGGCCTCGAAAACTACATTCTCGAGGCCGCGATGGATACTTATGTGTTCTGATTGTTATGCCTTCGCCGCTTTCTTAGTCGGGTCCTTGAAGAGGATTGCGAAGAGCAGTCCCACCACGAATGCGTAGCCTGCGAAGATGTACCAGGCGTTCGACCAGTTGGCGGGGGTGTTGAAGACATCGCAGGCTTCCACGACCTTTCCTGCGGCGAGGGTGCCGATAGTGGCTCCCAGACCGTTGGTCATAAGCATAAACACGCCCTGGGCGCTGGAACGGATGTCGGCTGAGGTGTTCTCATTCACATACAGCGAGCCGGAGATGTTGAAGAAGTCGAAGGCGACGCCGTAAACGATGCAACTGAGGACGAACAGGAGCACTCCCGGCCAGGCCGGGTTGCCGAGGCCGAACAGGCCGAAGCGGAAGACCCAGGCGAACATCGCGAGCAGCATAACCTTCTTGATTCCGAGTTTCTTCATACAGAAGGGGATAAGGAGGATGCAAAGGGTCTCGGATGCCTGGCTGATGGCGATAAGGGCATTGGAGTTCTTCACTGCGAAGGTGTCGGCAAGGGCGGGATCCTGGGCGAACGAGCCGAGGAAGGTGTTTGCATAACCGTTCGTGATCTGGAGCGAAGCGCCGAGAAGCATCGAGAAAATGAAGAAAATCGCGAACTGAGGGTCCTTGAAGAGGCTGAAGGCCTTGAGCCCGAAAGCCTCTGCAAGGCTCTTGGATTCACCTCGGTTGGTCTCGCAGGCTGGCATCGAAAGGGCATAGCCGCAAAGGATAAGCGAGATGATACCGGAGGAGAACAGCTGGGTGTAAGAATCCTGCATTGCGACTCCGCCTATCTTCACGAAGTTGGTAAGCAGCATACTGCAGATGAAGCCTACGGTTCCGAACACTCGGAGCGGAGGGAATTCCTTGACAGGATCCATTCCGTTCTTGCCCATAGCGTTGTATGCCACTGAATTGGAGATTGCGATAGTGGGCATATAGAACGCCACACTGAGGCTGTAGAGCACGAATAGCGGGGCGAACTGAATGCTGGCGCCAGCGCTGAGGCAGTACAGACCGGCTCCGATCATAAACAGCCCTGCGAGGCCGTGGCATAGCGAAAGGGTCTTCTGCGCCTGGATATAA
Organism: Bacteroidales bacterium; assembly: GCA_017615435.1. The sequence continues at coordinate 1,575 of JAGAAF010000037.1, read as the reverse complement.
CGGTCAGCTACGATGCCCATAAGGGTGGGCATAAAGATGCTGACTATGCCCTGCATCGCGAAGAACCACTTGATCTGGGGGCCGAGTCCGGCATTGCCGAGATACCTGCCGAGGGAGGTAAGGTAAGCTCCCCACGCGGCGTACTGGAGGATAAGCATCAGGACCAGCCTGATCTTGAGTTGTGAACTTTTCATTATAGTGTTATCTGATTAATCGAGTAACTAACAAATTTACAAGTTTTTCGCGGGATTTCACTATCTTTGGGCGATGATTTTTCAGCTTCTTCACAAAGATTCCGCAAGTGCCGCCAGGGTTGGTCTCATTTCGACCGACCACGGTCAGATCCGCACTCCTATCTTTATGCCGGTCGGTACTGTCGGCTCGGTGAAGGGCGTGTATCACCGCGATCTCAAGGAAGATGTGAAGGCTGAAATAATCCTCGGCAATACCTACCATCTGTATCTCCGTCCAGGGCTTGATGTCCTCAGGGCTGCCGGAGGACTGCACAAGTTCGAGAACTGGGACCGCCCCATCCTCACCGACAGCGGTGGATTCCAGGTGTTTTCCCTCACTGGAATCAGGAAACTCAAGGAGGAGGGATGCACATTCCAGAGCCACATAGACGGCTCGAGGCACACCTTCACTCCCGAGAACAACGTGGATACGCAGCGCATAATCGGAGCGGACATTATGATGGCCCTCGACGAATGCTGCCCTGGAGATGCTGACAAACGCTATGCGAGAAAGTCGCTCGACCTTACCAAACGCTGGCTTGAGCGTTTCGCCAGGCGTTTCAGCGAGACCGAACCGCTCTATGGGTATTCGCAGACCTTTTTCCCCATAATCCAGGGTTGTATTTATCCTGACCTGAGGGTGGAAGCGGCCGAGCACGCGCTCGAGTTTGCGGATGCCGGCATATCCATAGGCGGCCTTGCCGTGGGTGAACCGACGGAGAAGATGTACGAGATGCTCGAAGTGCTGGATCCCGTGATCCCGCAGGACAAGGCGCGTTATCTGATGGGAGTAGGAACTCCGGCCAACATACTCGAGGCCATCGCAAGGGGAGTGTATTTGTTCGACTGCGTGATGCCCACGAGGAACGGTCGCAACGGTATGCTCTTCACCTGGAACGGCGTTATGAATATGCGCAATGCGAAGTGGGAGAACGATTTTTCGCCCATCGACCCCTGTGGCACTTCGTTTGTGGACCAAGCCTACTCGAAAGCTTATTTGAGACACCTCTTCATCGCGGGGGAGATGTTTGCGGCTATGATAGCCAGCGAACACAACCTCGCCTTCTATCTGGACGTGGTCCGTCAGGCCCGTACCCATATAGAAGCTGGCGATTTCGCCGCTTGGAAAGAGGCTGCTGTTAAAAAACTAACGGCCCGGCTATGATAAAGAAACTGGACTGGTACATATTCAGAAGGTTTCTGGTGACGTTTTTCGTCGCCCTGCTCCTTATTATCGGCATCATCATAATCTTCGACATATCGGAGAAGATAGATGATTTCGTGAAGAACGAAGCACCGCTCAGGGCCATCATCGTGGATTACTACCTGAACTTCGTTCCTT